>JAJZJL010000112.1 GCA_021810145.1 Planctomycetota bacterium
CCGATCTACGATGCGATCGCTCATTCGACAACGGGGAAGGATCGAGGCGGTCAGTGAACGCCAAGATACACACCTTGGCAAGATGACGATTAGTGCGGTATTCAAGCATGTGGCATTGCCAACGGGTACGTCGGACGCGAAGGGCGGAATTAGTTATGAGCCGAGTATAATGGGTACGGTGCCATCGACTGGTACGGCCATACATATCGTGAACGATGACGTCCTTGGGACTGTCTTGCGCCGCTATAGGGATCAAATATTCTATCTGGGAAATGTGTACGGATCGACGCCGAGGTTGCCATTATGGTTCAAGCATTTTGATCGGGGTCCCGATGGGGCAGGAGAGGCTTACCATATCGGCATCTTTGGAAAAACTGGTAGCGGGAAGAGTGTGTTGGCGAAGATGGCGCTATGTGCGTATATGAGGTATGAGCAAATGGGGTTACTCATCCTTGATCCTCAAGGGGAGTTCGCAAAAGATTTTCAGGGCGGTGGAAGCGGTGAAATGCGTATACCTCTCGCGGATGTTGCCAGGAAGTTTAGGAAGAAAGTAGCCAAGCTTTCGGTTCAAAACCTTGTCCTTGACCGGTGGGAACTGTTTGAGGAGATTCTGTTTGAAAGCGATTTCTTTCAGCAATTAACCATGCCGAAAGGCGATAATCGCCGGGATGCGTGCGCAAAACTAGCAGACGAGCTGAAGAAAAAGAAGGTCAAGTTGGAAGATCTTCATGAGCGGCCGGCGTTTGACACAGCATGGGCGATTCTAGCAGACACTAAGGTTCAGCAGGTGTTTTACCGTACCCCAGGTACCCGTGAGCGTTTTGAGTCCGCCCGGGTCGATGCGGATGCAAACGTTTTCTTTGATCGCTATTGGAAACCAGTCACGGCGTTGTTCGATAAATCAAGGGAGCAGGCTAGAACAGTCGAGAGTGCGCTGAATTGGCTGCTTGATCTGAATCCGAAGGAAGGTGTTCGTCCAGTGCTGGTAATAGATTTATCCAGAGAGCAGGCGGCTGGAATGCTTTGGACGGATACGATTCAATCCCTGGTAATTAAGCGATTGCTTGATGGTGTTACATCGATTGCCGAAAAGCGCTTTCAAGAGGGCAAGGAGAAAGGGCTGAACACATTGGTATTGATGGATGAAGCGCACCGCCTCGCGCCACGCCAATTACCTGAGGACGGAAATGCCGCTGGCGCGGTTCGAAATGTATTGATAGACGCTGTTCGTACCACGCGTAAATACGGATTGGGGTGGTTATTCATAAGCCAGACCCTCGGTTCCCTCCATACTGAAATTTTACAGCAGCTTCGCATTCAATTTTTCGGATTCGGGCTGTCGATGGGGCAAGAATTTCAGGCACTACGGCAGTTGATTGGTGGTGATGATTCGGCGCTGCGCCTTTACGGATTATTCCGTGATCCACATTCTTCATTTGATATTTCCAGCCGTCAGTACTCTTTCATGACGATAGGGCCAATTAGCCCACTGTCATTCGCTGGTACACCGCTCTTTTTGAATGTGTTTAATCGAGCCGATGAGTTCATCGCAACAAACAGCCTGGGCAATTTATTGTCAAGTGGATGATAATTGGCCTTAGCGGCATTGTCCGGTGTGCAATGAATCGCGCAATTTCCGTAATCTGTGGATGGGTATCGATGAATATGTAACAGGAGGCCCGGTAATGTCATTCCTAAAACCCGATCCATTTCCCACCGTGCGTGCTCAGAATGTTGAGTTGGAGGCACCATGACGGCGTGCGGGCAAGCATCTCAGCGCAGCGTGAAGGTGGGCCAGCGCAGTTTTGCCGAGCTGTTTTCTGGAGCTACTGAAGCTCTGTCACTGGACAGTTACCAGCGGCCCTATGTGTGGGGGCGTGAGAAGGTCGAGCAACTCCTGGAAGACCTGCGGGATCACCAGAGCAAACCAGAATCCCCCGATTACTACATGGGGACCATCTTGCTGCATGCCGCCGCAGGGGAAGGCGCTGCCCAAGCCCGGATGTTTGTCATCGACGGGCAGCAGCGTCTAACCGCTCTCTGCATTCTGCACTATCTGCTAACGGGCGGCCTACCGGCAAACTGCGAGCTGAGCTACCGCAATCCGCTGTCGATCAAGAATATTCGCCTGGCGCGGGACCTGATGCAGCAGCCGCAACTCTCAGCAGCGATTTTTGATCGTATCTGCTTCACGGTCATCACGGTGGATTCCGAAGACTTGGCGTTTACCTTCTTTGATACCCAGAACAACCGTGGCGTCCCACTGAACGCCACCGACCTACTCAAGGCCTTTCACCTGCGCGCAATTGCCAAGGCTGACCACGCTATTGCACTGGAGAAGGCTTGTGCTGGTCGCTGGGAACGAATGCAAAAGATGCCAGCGGTCCTCGGCGGCCACAGCGATTTTGCGCCGGCCCTGTTTGGGCTGCTTCTGTGGCGAGCGCGGTGCTGGACGGGTAACGTGGCAGACGGTCGTAGGTTGGAGGATCTGCGAGATTTACTGATAGATGAGTTTCAGACCCGCTCAATTGCCATGCCGTCGGCCGACACTGTGCCGCTGTATGCGTCAATGAGCAACCGGCGAGCGACTGCGCTGAAGTTGCTGCCACACGACGAGTACTACCTGGAATCAGCATCCATCCGATTGGGTGGTCGGGCGGCGGACCTGCCCTTCGCGATCCGGCAGCCGCTGCCACGAGGGGTGGGCTTCTTCCTCTATGCTGACAAGTACGCCGAAGTTGCGACGGCGATGCTCCGCGAGGATCAGGGCGATCCGCAAATGCGGGCCTTCAAAATGTTCCATGATGAGGTGGTTGCCGGCGGGTCGGATTACTTAAGGCAGGCGTTCCTTCTGGCAAGCCTGATGTACCTCGACCAGTTTGGACCGGATCAATTGCTCATGTTCGCATTGCGATTGGAGCACCTACTGGGGGCAATTCGAGTGGAGTGGCAATCCGTTAAGGCTGAAACGGCCGTCAACTTCTTCAAGAGAGAACCCCGTAACCTGCTAGACGTGATCGGCGGGGCATTCCGGCCCGAAGAAGTAATCAAATACCTCCAAGAAAGGGCCAAGTCCCATGCCGATCAGGCCTTTGACGACAATTCCGATCATGAAGGCGGTGTACGAGGCCGCTACCAGCAGCGTGTGCTGCGCTATTTTGACCGCACTGGCACTCTAGCGGGGAAGCGCACATGGATTACTGACGCGTTCGTCCGTGGGAAGGTGGGTGCTTCGTGAGCGTACACAGCGAACTCAAGGCTCTGTCCGACATCGTGACCGACGGCATGCGATTCTGCGTGCCGATCTACCAGCGGCTCTATGTCTGGGACACAGACCAGGTTCGCACGCTCCTCGAGGATCTGTGGACAGCGTTCGAGACTGACAAGGGCATCTACTATCTGGGGGGCACACTCGTCGTCAAGTCGCGAGATGAACGCGGAGAAGAGATTTACGACTTGATCGATGGGCAACAGCGGTTCACGACGTTGTGGATGATGGCGGTGGCCTGGCACGGCGCGATGGAGCCGTTTGTGTTTCGGAGGCAGGGGAGAACATTTGAGCAGCGAATGGAGTTCCCGATCAGACCGGAAGTACGCGACTATTTCTCGCGACAAGCCGCCGACACTGGGGGAGAGTTGGGCCGCCATCCACTGATCGTGGATGCGCTGGAGCGATTGAGGTCATTCAAAAGCGAGAGGACCGCCGTCGCCAGTGACAAATGGGACCGGTTTGTCGAGTTCGTGTACACGAAGGTGACACTGCTCTTGACGACGGTGCCACGGCATACAGACCTGAACAAGCTATTCGAGGTGATCAACAACCGGGGGATTCAGCTGCAGCACCATGACATCCTCAAGGCAAAACTGCTGGCACGCATCGGCGATGCCAAGACCCGCAAGCGATACGCCAAGTTGTGGGATGCCTGTGCGGAAATGGATGGGTTTGTGGAGCGGAATCTGCGGCGGATGACCCATGTGAAAGTGACCGATCTCTATACCAAGGACGAGGAGGGCGGCGGTGTCGAGCTGCTGGCCAATGCTGAGCGCGTGCTTGCGCTGCTCGAAGACCAGGAGGTTGATGAGTTCGCGCTGACGCTGGATACGATCCTGAGCGAACCAGCATACAACCGGGAGGGGCCGCCAGAGGACGAGGAAGACGAGGAATACGAAGCTCGCGATGTGCGGAGCATCATCGGGTTTCCCCTCTTGCTTCAGCACACACTCCGGATCTGGCTTCAGCGTCGCGGTCATGCGGATCTTCCTAAGATCCTTGAGAAGGAACTGCTTACGCTCTTTGCAGAACATTTCCTGGCCCGCTGTAACAGCGAGACGGATGTCACATCGTTTGTAGAACTGCTCTGGGAAATCCGTTACCTGTTCGACAAGCACATTATCAAGTGGGTCACCCTCGACGAGGAAGAGCAGCACCTGATCTGCGCCCTATATCGCAGCAGCTCGACATCGAGGGGGAAGACCTATTACAGCTTGCAGCGCCGTCATGGGCCAAACGATGGGTTTTCGCTCCTACAGAGCATGCTCTATCACTCGCAGCAGATCACCACGCACTATTGGTTGACCCCCTTACTTTCCTACCTGCATCAATTTCCAGGTGCGGCCCCGCTTCCGTATTTGCAGCACCTGGACAATCACTTGCTCAGTGTGGCGGATGACCGCACCTTGGCGGAGCGAACTCGCGCATTTCTTGATCAGCCGTGGTTGGAGGGGAAGCTGGATTGCGCCATTCTCACCGAACCCTTGGGGGTCGCGTTTCCGCACTATTGGTTCTACAAGCTGGAATTCATTCTCTGGCTTACCAATTACCCTGGCCTGACAGAGGATCAGCGCGGAGCGTTTCGGATTACTGCCAAGAACTCGGTGGAGCATGTTTCCCCGCAAACTCCGCTGAAGGTCGACAAGAATACCGTTTCCGGCACGGTACGCGACCAGTTTGGCAATCTGGCCTTGGTGTCGCGTAGTATTAACTCGGAGTACAGCAATTTGCCATTCGTTGAAAAACGCACGCGCTTTCTCAACCGAAACACAACCCGCATTGATTCGCTAAAATCGGTGTTGATCTACCGGCACGAGATGTGGAACAACGCCCTGGCCTTGGAGCATCAGCGACAGATGATTTCTGTTGTTAAAGATTATCTACAACGTACTCAAAGAATTTAATCGGAGAGCCAGCGAGTGGTTCCACGCGGCTCACCCCGGCCTGGTGGTAAAGTTTTTAACTGCTGTTGACTCATGACCCCTATTGTGTTATCCTATGATTCACGTGGAGCGGATGATGCTCGCATCATCCGCTCGTTGACAACAGAATACCGACTGTGTTGAGCCTCCCACGTTCACCTAGCCCCGGCGATGTGCCGCGAGGCGGGTTGCCCGGACGTTCCGGGACGCGGACCCCTCCCATCCGAGGGCTCCCGATCTGGGAACCGGGGATGTCCCCCGGCTGATCGGCGACTGACAGGAAGCAACGCTCTTCCTGCAAATGCTAACGGAGGCTGTTATATATGCAGCGTTTCAAAGCACAGTCGGTGAGTTTTCGGAGGCCACGCGATTTCTTTCGCACTGCGGAATGCAGCGCTATTCGAATTCGCAAGATTCTGCGATCTGAAAGGATCAGCAGAATAGCCACCGGATCCTCAGTCGCAATGGACGACGCGGTAGCACTGGCCATCTGTATCGAGCAAATTGCCCGATACGGCCAGACCTTGACTGCGGCGGACGCAATGGACCTCGCGGGGAAACTCGAACGTCTGTTCGATCAGCTCCGGTCAGAGGTCGATTCGCTCCTCGTGTCCTGATATCGGTGCGTGTTGGCAGCACGTGTTCTCATAGATCGTCATTTAGGAGGCCGCCGGTGCTGGAAGTTGGCAAGGCCATTAGAATAGTCCGTGAGGCAAAGGGAATGCGGCTCGCCATGCTCGCCGAGCGGGGTGGTGTCAGCGTACCGTTCCTGAGCCTCGTCGAAAATGGGGAACGGCAGCCGTCACTCACAGTCTTGCGAAAGCTGGCCGACGGTCTTGGCATTCCTCCGGAAACTCTCATCATTTTGTCCCAGCCGCCGGGTGGAAACCTGCGAAGCGGCGATCAGACGAGCCAGTCGCTCGTCGCCGCGATCAAGAAGCTGATTGCGGTGGAGGATGACCTCCGGTCGAAGATCGCATCGGGAGCAAAAACGCATGCATCCAAGCGCACTGACCGTTGACGAAATTGCCCGCGCGATGGGTCGTGGCATCCCAGACATCTGGACTCTCGCGCGAAATATGGATCGCGCGTTTTGGCCAACACGGCGCAAGCGCGTTCGCGGGAAGGAAAGGGAGATCGATTCACCAAGGCCACGCGAGAAATATCTGCTACGCAAACTCCACCGATTCATGCAGAAGAATCTTCGCGCTCACAAATCCGTGCACGGCGGTGCCAAGAGGCGTTCGTGTTTTACGAGCGCACGTGAGCATCTTGGCCGCCGATACGTTGTTACCCGCGATGTGCAAAACGCGTACCCCTCGATTTCTCAGACCGCGCTGAAAAGCCGCCTACTTAAGCTCGGGTTTCGTTCAGACACTGCCCTGCTACTATCACTGCTCTGTTCAGTACACGGGCGCCTTGCCCAGGGCTCTCCGGTAAGCTCCGATGCGATGAATCTTTTCTTCTTTGACGCTGACCGGGCCATTGCCGCTGCCTGTGGCACAATTGGTGCCGCCTATTCGAGAACCTACGACGACATGGTCATTTCTCTGGACTCGCGGGCGAGGGCTGAATGGCCGGGCGGCATAATGCGGAAGCAGATTGACGCGCTTGGTCTCACAATTAATCAAAAGAAGTTGCAAAAGGCGGGTTTCCGACCCGGACACTGTGAGCAACGTGTTCATAATCTAGTGGTGAACAGTCGCCACGGCGTTCGGATTCCTGCTGAGCAAGTGAAGAAGGCCACGGATCTCGCAGAATCGTACCTGCGGGGCGCGAAAGTGGTGAGCGCCAATACGCTGGAGTCCCTCGCACAAAAACGATCCGAAGTCACCGGTTGGATGTACTACTGTCAGCAGGCAGACTTCGGCCCAGCGAAGAACATCCGACGTATGCTCGACGCGGGAGATAGACATGTTCTGCAAGCCCTTAAGGCGGCAAATCTCGGAGTACGCCACCGCAAGTGGTGGGTTATGGCGGCACCCTACTGCAACGAACCCGCGCGACTAGCCGCGGCATGGAATCAACAAATGGCCAAATCCCTCTATGCAAATTACAGCCGGTAATCTGGTTCATTCACCATGTGATGTTGTGGCATTTCTCAAGGAGGAACGTCACCTTTCCACCTCCCATAACCGGCCATGCGTTTCTCAACTCATCCCCTTCGCCCCAATTCACGGCAACATTCTGAGTTCCTAATCAAACCAATGATACCCCTGCCAATTTCCCTCCGTTTACCTCCATTTCCTCCTTGTGAATAACGGCAAGTAATAAGAATTAAAGGGTTATGAATTACAAAGAGGTAGGGGAGGTAATACAGGATAATTTCGCGATCATAATTGCCAAATGCCAAATGCTGAATTCTAGATTCTGCATCTACTGACCAATACTGATCAATGCTGAACATACTGATAATACTGTCTTCGTGCCTTCGTGTCGTTGTGGTAAAAAACACTCACCCGCGGCCATGCCGTCACCTCATTCTAACTCCAACTCCCAATTCCTAATTCTCTGTTTAATCTGTGAAATCTGTGCAAATCTGTGGATCAGAATCCCACTATAACCTTCAACCTATAATCTCATTCCCCTCCGGGCCCTCGGCGATCCCTGTGGCTATCCTCCGTATCCCTCCGTTCCCTCTTTGTGAATTAAACATAATCCCCCGGCCCCCCAATCCGTGATCATCAAAATCCCCGTTACCCCTGTGGTCAAAAAATCTGTGAAATCTGGGTAATCTGTGGATCAGAACTCCACTATATTCCCCCTCTGCGCCCTCAGCGCCTCTGCGGTGAATACTGTTATTGGTCATTGATCATTGAATTGGAATTTCCATTAATCTGCCAGTAGCATCAGTTGCCGATTTCATTTCTTAAGCCATCCGGATTTTGGAGATATCACAGCGGTGGTGAATTTTGTGCGCGGGCGTGTTCCTGCGACTCAACGACGCGGAATTAATTCATGATGTTTTCGCAGGCATTCAATATGAAGATGGAGTTAAAAAAAAGCCGCATGATTATTCCCAGCCATAATATTTGACATTGGCTCTGAAACAGCCGATAACTGCCAGTAGTGATTACGCTTATGCGTGCGGCTACAATGAGATGGATTCGATGAGGTGCCCGTGCCTGATCCGCAACCAAGATTGAAGATCACGTTCACCGGTGAGGGTTTCCGCCAAGGCGCGGTGCCTCTTACCGTTGTCGCGGCCAAACTACAGGCCCTCCAACAGGCCATGTTTCACGCTGCCGCTGCGGCTTCGGGTCACCGGGGCGGGCGACGCGGCATGTGGTTTAACCGCTTTCGGTCAGCCGCCGAACTGACCTTTGTGTCGTCCCACCATAGTGAGCTGGTCATCGAAGCTGAGTTGGCAGCGGACCCGGTATTGCGTGAAGATTTCAGCGTCGGCCAGCAAGCTGTGGACCTGCTTTTTGATGTCGCCACTGCCGTCGAGCAGGATAACTTCAATAATGTCAAGCTCGACCGCTACGATCGTGACTATTTGGTGCGGGCGCTTGAGGGGTTAATGCCGAACTCGGGCGATCAATATGCCGTTAAACTTGAGAACTGCCGGGCCAGCGAGCATCCACCTGTGACATTCACCGCGGAAACACGCGGCCGGCTGAAGGGATATGCTCCAAGTGAGGAGCCATTCAACGCTGAAGAGGTCACTATTGTCGGTGAACTGATCAAGATTCATGTGGATGCAGGCGAAGATAAGATCACTGTTCGCTGGCAACAGCGAGATATTGACTGCTTCTATGGCGATACGCTGCGCGACCAGATTGCCAACTTGATTGCAGGTTCCACTGTTGAAGTTACCGGGTATGCGACGCTTAATGATCGTCGTGAGGTACACCAAATTCACCAGGTCGCAAATGTGGAGCATGTGAGTATGGAACCGCTTCGCATCGCTCGTTTTGAGTATGGCGGGCGCGTGTGCAACCTGACGACGCCCATCTCGGTCAACATTGAATATACAGAGGGCCTATGGGTATACAACCATTCGGGCTTGAACCTGTGGGGGTACGCGGAGCGACGGGAAAATGCATTGAAGAACCTTCACGCCGATTTCCTGGATATCTACACACAGATTGTTGAAGAAGATCCAGCCAATCTAGATGGTGTAGCTCAGCAGTTGAGGGATCGGCTGAGATCTTTGGTCACGCCCGCTGCAGGAGGACAGCCAAATGCCTAAGCCTGCGAAGATGGTCGATGCGGCCCTCCGCCAAAAAGGGTTCCTGCCGCACAATGGTGACCACGTCTACTATTATTTGTATGTCGACGGCAAGAAGACAGTGGTTCGAACGAAGATCAGCCACGGCGAGAAGGAAATCGGCGACAATCTGCTATCCCTTATGGCCAGGCAGGTCAAGCTGACAAAGAAGCTCTTCGGAGATTTGATCGATTGCCCGTTGACGCACGACCAGTATGTTACGCAACTCCGCAATGCGGGGCATGTGGCGAAGCCTGGGCCGCCACCGAATGCATGATATTATTTCCGCGCTGCAACCAATCCGTGGTCATCAAGATCCCCGTTACCCCTGTTGTCCAAAAATCTGTGGAATCTGGGTAATCTGTGGATCAGAACTCCACTATATTCCCCCTCTGCGCCCTCAGCGCCTCTGCGGTGAATACTGTTATTGGTCATTGTTCACTGAAACCTCCGTTCCCTCCTTGTGAATTAAACAAAATCCCCGGCCCAGCCGGGCTGTGAATACCAAATGCCAAATGCTACATGCTCAATTCCAGCTTCCGCAATTACTGCCAATACCGAATATTGATTGCATGTCTTCGTGCAGCGCTGGCGACTGATTTTAATTTAATTGTTATGATACGGCCTGATTTTGAGTTTTAAGGGTTTGGGCGGAATATTATGCTGGACATGCGGTTTATCCGGGAAAATCCCGGCGTGGTTCGCGACGGAGCCAGGGCGAAAAATATCTCGATTGATCTTGATGCTTTGCTGGAACTTGACGCACGCTCGCGGGCAGTGCAACAGCGGTTGCAGGAACTGTCCACCGAGCAGAACCGGATTAACAAGGAAATCGGCCCGTTGATGGGGCGGTTGAAGGCGGAAAAAGATCCCGCCAGACGCTCGGAACTCGAAGCGCAGGCTGCCGCACTCAGGCAACGGCCCACGGAAATCAAGCATGAATCGGCACAGCTTCAGGAGCAGATCAAGGCCCTGCAACCGGAAATTGATGCGCGTCTGCTGACCATTCCCTTGCCGCCGGATACGGATGTTCCGCTTGGAAAATCATCGGAAGACAACGTGGAGCTACGGAAATGGGGCACGGTCAGAAGCTTTGATTTTCCGGTACGCAGCCATATTGAGCTGGGCGAAAAGCTGGAATTATTTGATGTTCCGCGTGGCGTGCGGCTGGCCGGCTCGCGGAGTTATTTTCTTACCGGTGCCGGCGCGTTGCTGCATCAGGCGGTAATGCGCCTGGCCATGGATATGATGGTTTTTGAGAAAGGCTTTACGCCGATGACCGTTCCGGTGCTGGTGCGGGAGGCGGCCATGCGCGGGACGGGCTTTTTCCCGGCGGGGCGGGAGCAGGCTTATCGGGTGGGAGAGATCAATGAAACCGGGGAAGATGAACGCTTTCTAACCGGCACGGGCGAAGTGGGCCTGACAGCATTTCATCTGGACGAAATTCTCGACGAAGCCCAGTTGCCGCGTAAACTCGTTACGCAAAGCACATGCTTTCGGCGTGAGGCCGGTACCTACGGCAAGGATACATCGGGGCTGTACCGCATTCATCAGTTTGATAAAGTTGAACAGGTTATTATCTGTAAAAACGACCGCGACGAATCCATCCGCTGGCATCAGCAGATATTGGCCAACAGCGAACAACTTCTGCAGAAATTGCATTTGCCCTACCGGGTCATGCAGTGCTGCACGGGTGATCTGGGGCCGAAGAATGCATCCATGATTGATATTGAAACATGGATGCCATCGCGCGGGGCTTATGGTGAAACCCATAGTGCCAGCCGGCTGTATGATTTTCAGGCCCGGCGGTGCGATTTGCGATATCGTGATGCGCAGGGAAAGGTGCAATATTGCCACACGCTTAATAATACCGTTGTGGCCAGTCCGCGGATTTTAATACCGATTCTCGAATTGTATCAAAATGCGGATGGAACCATCCGCGTACCTGACGCCCTTCGGCCTTACATGAACGGCATGGAGATTATCACGAAGCAATAAGGGTTCTGATGGAAGCACAGGAGTCATCCCGGTTTACGCGCGTTGCGCATCGGGTTGCCATTGCGCTTGTGGCCATTGGCGCAGCGGCCATGCTTGTGTTTGGCGACCGCCCCACCACGCATCTACTGCCTGATGGCCGAGCCATTCACAAACGCATCGTGGTAAGTTACTGGGAGGAATGGACCGGATTTGAGGGCCGGGCCATGGAGCATATCGTCAATAAATTTAACACTTCCCAGCACCATATTTTCATTAATATGGTGGAAGTCAGCAATGTGAATATCAAAACCCTGATTTCCACCGCCGGTGGTGATCCGCCGGATCTCGTTACCATCTGGTCGGGAATCATGGGGCAGTTTATTTCATACAAAGCGTTGACGAATCTCAATATTCTGTTGCGGCAGCATGTGGTAACGCCCCATACATTCGTACCCTTCGCCTGGAAACTTTGTGCTCCGTATGGCACGCTGTACGGGCTTCCAGCCACCACCGATCCCAATGCGCTGTATTGGAATAAAATTCTCTTTGCCAAAGCGGGTTTGAATCCTGATAAGCCGCCGACAACATTAAAACAGCTCAGCCGGATGGCCGCCCGTCTGACGATTATCAAACCGGACGGAACCATCAAACAGGCGGGCTTTTTGCCTATGGAACCGAACTGGTATGCGGCGGATTGGGGCATCTATTTCGGCAACCATATTTACAACTTTAAGACCGGATATTTCAATATTGACACCCCGCAACAGATTGCCGCTTATCGATGGGTACAGAGTTTTTCCAAAGCGCTTGGATATCAGGAGGTGGACAGCTTTCAAAGCGGATTCGGAGAATTCAATTCACCGTTGAATCCGTTCATGGACGGTCAGGTGGCCATGGAATTGCAGGGGCCTTTTCTGGCGAATTTTATTAACCGTAACAATCCCAGGCTCATCGGACATTACGGTGTGGCGCCGTTTCCCACCAGTTTTGGACCGCCGGGAGCGGCCACTTTCGGCGACTGCGATATATGGGTCATACCCCGCGGAGCCAAACATGTGCAGGCCGCACTTGAGGTGATGAAATTTTTTATTCAGCAGAAAAACCTGGAATATCTCAACGACAAACAGGCCAAACCATCGCCACTGATGAAAACCAGCGCGGCATATATCCGTCGCAATCCCAATCCTTATATTCAGGTATTTGACCGCATTTCCCGTAATCCCAATGTGCAATCTTTGCCGCCAAGTCCAATCTGGCCGCGCGTCAACGGGCAATTAACGGTTATGGCCAACCGCATCTGGATGGGTGCATCGGTGGTGGGGCAGATACGTCACGCACAATTTCTGGCTGATCAATGGGTGCAACGGGAAAATCATCTCGCGGCGTTGCGGCTTAAGCGGGAGTTGCACCGATGAATGATCGCATAACGCTGCGGGAGCAGTTGGCGGGCATGGCGTTTGCGGCTCCGTATATCATTGGCGTGGCGGCGTTTCTGGTTTTTCCGCTGGCTATGAGTTTGTATTACAGTTTCTGCAATTACAGCATGTTGCAGCCGCCGATCTGGATTGGCTGGGACAACTATCGTGACCTGCTGACGGACCACGCATTTCACACCGCATTGTGGAACACCATTTTTTACGCGGCTGTTTCCGTACCATTCACACTGACTTTAAGCCTGCTGCTGGCACTGCTGCTTAATGAGCCGGTGCGCGGTCAGGGGCTGTACCGCACTATTGTATTTCTGCCTTCACTGGTGCCCCTGGTGGCATCGGCTTTAATCTGGCAGTGGCTGTTTAATGCGGACAAAGGCCTGATTAACGCTATGCTGCGGCCCGTGCTGCATGTGCTGGGACAACTGGTGCTCTCTCCGCTGGCCGGGGCGCTGGGGGCGGATCATGCCACCATCGAATCGTTGCGCCATTTATCACCTCCGGTATGGCTGGGCGATCCGCACTGGGCGATGGCGGCGATTATTTTTATCAGCTTCTGGGGGGTTGGCCAGACCGTTGTTATTTTTCTTGCCGGCCTGCAGGATGTTCCGCACGAACTGTATGAAGCGGCGGAAATGGATGGGGCGGGTGCCATTCACCGCCTTTTCCACATCACGCTTCCCATGCTTTCACCGGTCATATTTTTCAATTTGATCATGGGTGTAATCGGCAGTTGGCAGATTTTCGATGTGCCGTATGTCATGACCGGCGGCGGGCCTGGACGATCCACGCTTTTTTACAGCATGTATATATTTGAAGCGGCCTTTAACCAGTTGCGCATGGGCCCGGCGTGCGCCATGGCGTGGATTCAATTGCTGATTATTCTGTTCCTGACGGTTCTGGCGTTTGCGTCGGCGAGAAAGTGGGTTTATTACGCATGAACCGCAAACCCGCATTGCGCACACACCTGCTGCTGCTGTTGGCCGCTCTGGCTTATGTGGCACCGCTGCTTTGGATGATAGACACAAGTCTGAAGCACGAAGTGCAGGCGGTGCGGATTCCCCCCGTGCTGATACCGCATCCGATACGCTGGCAGAACTATGTCCATGTCCTGCGCGATCCGCAGTTTGATTTTTCACTTTTCGCCCGCAACACGCTGATCATCGCGACGCTCAGTGCTCTAGGCGCAATGTTATCGTCATCGCTGGTGGCATACAGTCTGGCGAAAATCCGCTGGCGGGGCCGGGGACTGGTCTTTGGCATTGTGCTGGGTTCGATGATGATTCCCTTTCCGGTTTTCATGGTGCCGCTGTACCGCATTTTTCGGGAATTGGGCTGGATTGGCACCAGTTTGCCGCTGTGGGTTCCGGCTTTTTTTGGTATTCCGTTTTTCATTTTTCTGTTGCGGCAATTCTATCTGACCATACCGAGGGAGCTTTCCGAAGCCGCGGTGATGGATGGGTGCTCTCACTTCGGAATATGGTGGCGCATTATGCTGCCGCTAACCCGGCCCGCACTGCTGGTGGTGGGGCTGTTTTCCTTTATGGGCGCGTGGAATAATTTTCTCGGGCCGCTGGTCTATTTGACGCATCAGAGCACGTTTACGCTTTCGGTCGCATTGCAGGTTTATCAAAGCCGATCCGGCGGTACGAGTTACAATCTGCTTATGGCGGCATCGGTGTTGATTATTGCCCCGGTGCTGATTCTGTTTTTTCTGGCGCAGAGAACATTTATTCGCGGTATTGCCACAACCGGCCTGAAGTAAGAGCCTGTTTGAAAAGTCCGATGCGGGTGCATTGGCTTGGCGAGTGGATGGATGCAAGGACGCAGATCCGAAGCATATTCCGGAATATGTTGAAAATCGAGCACGCCGCAGACGGCCGTGTGCCGCCACCGGGCGCTGCCGGCGGAGTTTCCAAACAGGCGCTGAGATCCGCACTCACCTGTGGCGTTCCGGCCCGCCGGGGCACGTTCTGAATATACTGACCCATACTGACCATTACTGCTAATACCGACTAATACTGAAAACACTGACCCATACTGTTCCCCTGCCTTTGTGGTGAAAGACGTTTTTGTTCACAAGGAGGAAAAGGAGGCAGGGGGAGGATTTCAATGACCCATGATCAGTGACCAATAATCCCGGCGTACGGGGACCGGTTCTGAATATACTGATTAATACTGAATATATTGACCAATATTGAATATAGTGCTCAGTACTCTTGCCGTTCTTTGTGATACAAATGTGCACTGGTCAAGGTCCATCAGTCATCTTGCCCGCGGCCTTTTTATAACATTTGTTTTGTGCTTCACCCGTCCCCGCCGCGTTGCTCCCCGCCTCCTTGTGAAAATCGTGGTGCCCTTGGGTTCTGTGCCGCGCGTGGCTGTAGCCGAGGTGTTGGGGCGGACCGCCCCGGCGCGCACGGGGTAAACTCTCTAAGCGGACTGCGCGGATACGGGGAAAAGCGATTAACAATGACTCCCGGCGATCTGGCGTTGAACCTGGAAGCTAGAAGAGACGAAAGAAAAACCCAACCGCAAAGAAACGAAAGAACGCAAAGAATTGTTCAGGTAAATATTTTGTCTTCGTGTCTTTGTGTCGTTGTGGTGAGAAAACGTTCTAATTAACAAAGAGGAAACGGAGGTGGGGGGAGGGTGTTACGGAACAGCGATTACTGAATGGCACCTGTCCCGGCACATCGGGATGGAACCTGGAAGCTGGAAGAGCCGGGAAAAGATTACCAACCGCAAAAGAAGCAAAAGAAAGCAAAGAAGTGGTTGGGTAAATATTTTGTCTTCGTGGCGAAAATTCCTGTTCCAAGTTCCAAATGCTAAATGCCAAATGCCACATGCTAAATGCACTCCATCTGAGTAATCTGAGAAATCTGTGGATCAGAATTCAAAACCTGATCAAAGCGCAGCGCTTCCATGCCCCTTCTAACTCCCAACTCCTGACTCCTAACTCCTCCCCCCTCTCGTGCCGCTACGGTGA
>JAJZJL010000007.1 GCA_021810145.1 Planctomycetota bacterium
TTGCTCCCCACAACGCCCGGTTGGCTACATGGCTAACGGATCATTCCATGATGAACTCCTTTCAGTTCACAAGACACAGATGGTTTCACTGACGCACCAGATAGCGCGGATAAACGCGGATACGGGGAAAGCGATCAACGGCCAACGGCCAACGAACATTGGCCAATGATCACTGGTCACTGGTCATTGAATGAAGCTTCCAGATTCTAGATTCTAGATTCCAGGTTCTAGGTTCTAGGTTCTAGGTTGTGCCCCCCACCCCACCCAACTACTTTCCCCACAAGCACTTACATTCATCGTGAAAAAAAATCTTAAAGTTTTCCTTGACATACACATCAAAATGTTATACACTCCCTTCGGCTAATGGAGTGGCCGAGAGAGCTTCACAACCGTCGAGAGAGTGAGGCATCTCTGATTGAGCAGGACTTTTAGCTTTATTTAGCTTGGCTCAAAGCGAATCTGACGGCTCGGCAAATCGGGACGTCGCGCGTGTTGGTTGGCATTCCGTGGTGCACCGGATTGCTGATGAACATGGGTGATCGTTTCCTTTTTCCCATGCGGTTTGTTCGCTCACCAGGCTAGCTGAAATAAATGTTGAATTTCATTCTGTTTTCACGGTTGGATTGTTTTAACCGTGCAGGATGAAAGGCCACAAAGGGATTGATTTTGGGGCAGGTTGCGGAAATTGAGAGCACCTCGTAACCCAAAAAGCAGAAAGGACTATACATGAAAAGCACATTAGGAAAACTTGGAATGGGCTTCGCGGGGGCAGTCGCCTTTGCAGGCCTGATGTCTGCTGGCGTGCAGACGGCACAAGCCCAACTTGAGTTGGTACCGAATCCGGGCGGCTCGGGTAGTCTGGCGAACCCGCAGGTTAGTGCGACGTCGGGTGGTTATAACTATACCTATTATATGGGCATTGTTAACGGGGCCACAAATGCGACAGTTTTCACGCTTAGCAATCTCGATAATGGCGCAGCAACCCCCGGCTCGACAGCTAGCGACGGCCTGAATTATTCCGGTGCAGGTTACACGGGATCAATCCTAAACAACTTCTTCCAAATCTCGGATTTCAACGGCTACGTCTCCGATGCAACAAACACGGCTAACTGGGGAACCTACAATGGTGCCACAACTCCGACCGGTACAACAATCCAGTTAACAGCGAATGACTGGACACTGGTGCAAACCGGCTCCACGCTCACTATGTACTATATTGGGCCTAACCTCCAGGTCAGCCCAGGTAACACGGACCTGATTGGAGCCTTCACGTTCAAATCCACGATCGGCCCTGGAAGCGTCCCTCGCAATAACTTCGATTCCACAATCAATAATGGTGGAGCAGGAACTCAGCCGCCGGTCATAAACGTCAACACGGGCGTAGAGGTTCCGTCGCTTCCCCTCCCCGCCGCCTTCTGGCCAGGTCTTCTGACCATCGGCGGAATGGCTGTTGTGGGCGGACTGCGGATGCGTCGCCGGACGGTCTGAATGATTTGATGAATCTGATTTCTGTGCACCAGAATCAGTGAGATCAACATAAATAAATCAAGCCGGGTTCATCGCGCAAGCGGTGGCCCGGCTTTTTTGTTTGCGGGGGGGGGGGATCAGCGGGGGCAGTATTGGTAAATATGGTCAGTATTGCCAGTATGTTCAGTACTCAGCGATGGAACCTGGAATCAGTGATCAACGAGTGCCGGCGAGCCGGGACACGTTTTAGATTTAAGTTTCCAGGCCCCAGGTTCTAGACTCAAAGCTCTAGATTCTGCGTCCCAACCCCTTTCCCTACAAGCACATACCTTCATTTTAAAAAAATCTAAAGTTTTTCCTTGACACAAACGCCAAAACATTCTACGCTCCCATAAGCTAATGGAGTGGCCGAGAGAGCTTCACAACCGTCGAGAGAGTGAGGCATCTCTGATTGAGCAGGAATCTTAGCTGTATTTAGCTTGGCTCAAAGCGAATCTGACGGCTCGGCAAATCGGGACCTCACTTGTGTTGGTTGGCATTCCGTAGTGCACCGGCTTGCTGATGGCAATGGGCGGTCGTTTCTTTTAGCCGTGCAGTTTGTTCGCTAATCAGGCTAGCTGAAGTAAATATTGGATTTCATTCTGTTCTCACGGCTGGATTGTTTTAGCCGTGCAAGATGAAAGGCCACAAAGGGATCGATTTTGGGGCAAGTTGCGAATGTTGAGAGCAACCCATAGCCCTCAAAAAAAACAGAAAGGACTACACATGATAAGCGCATTAGGAAAGATTGGAATGGGGCTGGCGGGGATAATTGCCTTCGCGGGCCTGATGTCCGTCGGCGTGCAGCAGGCCGGCGCGGAAATTATCCTCGCCTCTGGCACCCCGATTGAGACGGTTGGATCCGTTTCCGGGACCTATGACTTCACCTACGACCTTGTATTTGGCGGTCCAGACGTCACACTCATGTCGGCGGGGACAAATAGAGCTTACGTCTCCCTCAGTATGGGATCCAGCAACACAGCTGACCTTTATTCCGTGCCCGTCCTGACCGTCACGGATACGGGGATAGGTGCCGCGGGCGGTAGCTTCGGCGAGGCTGGCGGGACGCCAACCTACCCATCCCCCGCAACCACCGGTGCCTACGCCTTCGCGTGGTTTTACAACGGTGGCTCATACACTTCGTTGAGCCAAAATGAGACCATCGGCTACATCACGGTGGTTTCCAACACGGCCAACGCGGTCCGGCCAAGTGGTGTCAACTTTACTACGCAGGCCGCACAAAATGTGAGCGCAAATCTCCCCGGCGGCCAAGCCGCCATAACGCATGGATACGTTGACGTACCTAATATTAACGGGACCCCCTTGGCCCTTCCCGCAGGCTCCCCCTTGCCCCTTCCTTCCGCGTTCTGGCCAGGCCTTCTGACCATCGGCGGAATGGCTGTGGTTGGTGGACTGCGGTTGCGTCGCCGGACAGTCTGAATGATTTGATGAATCTGATTTCTGTGCACCAGGATCAGTGAGATCAACATAAATAAATCAAGCCGGGTTCATCGCGCAAGCGGTGGCCCGGCTTTTTTGTTTGCGGGGGGAAATCAGCGGGGGCAGTATATTCAGTATATTCAGTATATTCAGTATATTCAGTATATTCAGTATATTCAGTATATTCAGTATTATCAGTATTATCAGTGTTATCAGTGTTATCAGTGTTATCAGTGTTATCAGTGTTATCAGTGTTATCAGTGTTATCAGTATTGGCAGTATTGTCAGTATTGGCAGTAGCGTCAGTGTCCGGCGAGAGAACCTGGAATCTGTGATCAACGAATCCCGGCGCGCCGGGATTCGTTTTTAACCGTTGCTCCCGTATCCGCGTCTATCCGCGCTATCCGCGGTTCATCCCGTTGTCCCCGGATCGCTGGCGGATGCGATCGTCCCTTCGTGTTTGCAACGGAATGCGTATGGACAATACATTCGGCGTCGGTTGGTGGCTTTCATCGGCTTCGGAGCCTATTATTGGGTTATGAAAATTCATACCAATACCGGCGGCCTTGCCGCTACCAATGCTTACTTAATTGCCGATGAAACCACCGGTGATGCGGCCATTGTCGATGCGCCGCAAAATACCACAGCACCTCTGCTGAACGTGGCGCGGCACAATAAATGGAATATCCGTTACCTGCTGCTGACGCATGGCCATTGGGATCATACCAGCGACCACAAAGTTGTTACCGACGCCTACCCGGATGCCAAGGTGCTGATTCATAAGCTCGATGAACCGAAACTTATCAAGCCTGGCAGCCTGATTTTTACCCTTCCATACACCATTCCGCCACGCCGGGCTGATGGCTACCTGGAAGATGGCGCGACAATCAACATTGGAAATCTGGAATTCACAATCATCTTCACGCCGGGCCACTCCCCGGGGCACGTGGTGCTGTATTGCCCGGCCGAATCGCTGCTGCTTGCCGGCGATCTGCTGTTTGCCGGGGCCATCGGCCGCACCGATTTACCGGATTCAGATCCCGCGGCCATGGAACAATCATTGCAGCGTGTGGCGGCCCTGCCGGACAATACCGCAGTGCGCCCCGGCCACGGCCCGCCAACCACCATCGGGCAGGAGAAAAAGTCGAATCCGTTTTTGACAAACAGAATTTAGCGTTTGGCGTCCCGGAAAGCAGGGGTCCCGGGGTGCGCGACAGATTCTGCGGGCAATGGCCCGTAATCCGCAATTGAACCATACCGTTACAGAATGGATTGCTTCTGCATAGAACACCGTGGTGATAACCCGGTGGTTGGTTCGCGGCATAAGATCAACCACCGGATTATCATCCGGTGTTCACTGCTCATTGGTTCGCGGCATAAGATCAACCACCGGATTATCATCCGGTGTTCACTGCTCATTGCTTCCCCGTTCGCGGTTCGCTCTGCCGGTGCTTATCCCGGCGGCGTGGCTTCGAGTTCGGCCTGCGTGGGTTGGCGTTTGCCGGCGGGCTTGACCATGCGCGGTGTTTCGGGCGCGTTTTCCATGGCTGGTTCATCACCACTGCCGGGCTGCACGCCGCGGGCCATGGCAATGACACCGGTGCGGGCGAGTTCACGAATGCCATAGGGCCGTACGAGTTCCACAAACGCATCGAGTTTGTCTTCCTCGCCGGAGAGTTCCACCATAATGGCCTGATGGCCCACATCCACCACGCGGCCCCGGAACAGATCGGCCAGTTCAATAATTTCGCTGCGTGTGCGCGGTGTCACGCCGAGCTTCACCAGCATTAAATCCCGTGAAACATAAGGCGAATCTTTATAGTCGCGCACTTTCACAACAGTAACAATTTTGGCCAGTTGCTTGCGCACCTGATCCAGAGTGCGTTCATCCGCGATCACCACAATGGTCATGCGGGATAAATTCGGATCTTCCGTGCGCCCCACCACCAGAGAATCAATATTAAATCCACGCGCGGAAAACATGTTGGCCACGTGCGAAAGCACGCCGGGTTCATTCATCACCAGTGCGGTTAAAATATGCCGCATAATTCATACTCCAATGCAAAAAATTGTCTTAAACCATTCATGCTTCGGTGCGGATCCATAATACAGGACCGCGCCGGCATCAACGGCAGCTTGAATCAACAGGATAAGGCCAAGGTGGGCCTCAGGCCAGCGTGCCCATGTCGCGTGCCATATTCGGTGGTGCCGATCCGACAATACCGAGTTCCATTTCATGAATGCCCTTACCGCTGGGCACCATGGGATAAACGTTTTCATCGGTTTCGCAAAGGAAATCCACCACGCACGGGCCGGGATGGCGGATCATTTCATCGACAACTTTCTGCACATCTTCTTTCTTTTCGCAACGGATGCCGCGTATGCCAAAGCTTTCAGCCATGGCCGCAAAATCCGGATTGATCATTTCCGTGTTGCTGAAGCGGCTGCCATAAAACATCTTCTGCCATTGCCGCACCATGCCCTGAAAATTATTGTTCAGGATGGCCACTTTTACCGGCAACTGATATTGCCGGATTGTGGCGAGCTCCATGGCGGTCATGATAAAGGACGCATCGCCGTCAATATCAATCACCAGGTCCTTCGGCCGCGCCACCTGCGCGCCGATGGCGGCAGGCAGGCCATAGCCCATGGTTCCCAGTCCGCCGCTGGTAATCATGCTGCGCGGGATGCTCCAGCGGATAAACTGCGCCGCCCACATCTGATGCTGGCCCACGCCGGTGGTGAAAAAGGCGTTGCCGGCGGTGGCTTTGTTAATGGCTTCGATAATCGCCTGCGGCTTGGCCACCGGTGAATCATCACGATAGGCAAATGGATACTTGGCTTTCCATTGGGCAATCTGCTCCAGCCACTGCTGGCGCGGACGGTGTTCAATAAGCTCAATCATACCGGTAAGACACAACCGCGCATCGCCCACCACCGGCACATCCACCTTCACGCTCTTGCTGATGCTGGTGGGATCAATATCCACATGCACAATTTTGGCCTTGGGGGCAAACAGCTTGAGATTACCGGTTACACGATCGTCAAACCGCGCTCCAATGGCAATAAGACAATCGGCATCCTGCACGGCATAATTGGCATACGCAGCGCCGTGCATACCCAGCATGTGCAGGCTAAGCGGATGATTTTCATCAAATGCGCCAAGGCCCAGCAACGTTGTGGTGCAGGGAATGTTCCCTTTTTCCGCCAATTCGCGCACTATTTTCCATGCACCGCTGATAATGGCTCCGCCGCCGACATACAGCACCGGCCGCTGCGACGCGTTAATCATTTCCGCGGCAGCTTTCACCATCCGGCTGTGGCCAAGGCGATAGGTTTTATACCCCGGCAGCCAGGGCGTATCATCAATGGCAGATTCCACCTTGTTGGTGGTGACATCCACCGGCAAATCCACCAGCACCGGACCGGGGCGGCCGGTTGTGGCAATAATAAAAGCCTCATTGATAATCCGGGGCAAATCTTTGACGTTCTTGACCAGATAATTGCGCTTGGTCACCGGCCGGGTAATGCCTGTAACATCCGCTTCCTGAAAGGCATCGTTCCCGATCACATACGTGCGCACCTGCCCGGAGAAAACAATCATCGGAATTGAATCCATGTAGGCGGTTGCCAGAGGTGTCACGGTATTGGTGGCCCCCGGGCCGCTGGTGACAATCACAATGCCGGGCTTGCCGGTGGCACGGGCGTAACCATCGGCCATGTGGCCGGCACCCTGCTCATGGCGCACAAGAACAAAGTTAAGTTTGGTATCATAAAGCTGATCAAATGTCGGCAAAATGGCGCCGCCGGGATAGCCGAACGCATCGGTGACGTTGTGCTCCAGAAGCATCTGCAGCAATATCTGGGCACCGGTTTTTCCGATGTACCGATCCGTCAGACCCGTGGGATGCCCAAGAACCGGAAGTTCATTGCCGACTTCGGCTCCGGAATGGACACCTGCCGCTGAAGGCGACGCTTCAGGCATTTTGTCAGTTTTGTTGGGCTTGGTGGTTTTGGAAGCTGCCGCTCTGGCCGCTCCCCCGCTGAGGGAAGTGCTGGACATAAAAACCTCATTTCAACATCGGCTGCATTGGAAAGGTTGGCATGGCGTCCGCCGCACGGCAGATTACACCAGCGCCCAACCAGGCCGCCAGTCCCGGCAAGCCGGGATAACGAATTTCTCCGAGCCGCAGCCCGTGATATTCGCCGTCGATGCAATAGTCATAGCAGGTTTAACAAAGAAATGCAAGCGGTGAGGGTTTGCCCTTCTTTTGCGCGGTTCCCCCACCTTTTTCCCTGCCCAGGATCGGCTTGCAACAGTGGATGATAGGCCGGACCGCCGATTTCAAGGATAACACTGATACGATGGCAACGATCCGAAACGACCAACCAACATTCCGCATTAGTTACTGATCATTGTTCATTAGTTCCCGGGAGACAACGGGGTGAACCGCGGATAAAGCGGATGAACGCGGATACGGGGATAGTTCCCCAGTTATCCGTTTATTCCGTGCACGGGGTAAACCTCCTGCACGGATAGTGCGAATGGTCCAGAACTTGAGCAAGCCCTCCCTAAAGGCTGAAACCATAACGCAACACGACGGCTGTCCCCGAATTAAGGTAACACAATACCGCGCCAAGTTCCCACATTCATGCGCCCCGTATCCACGCCATCCGCTTAGAGAGTTTACCCCGTGCGAGCCGGGGCGGTCCGTCCCATCTTACCAAACACACACAATGAGGCTGGCTGACGAGTGAGAAGTTGGGAGTTAGGAGGATTGTGAAGCGCTGTGCTTTGAACAGGTTCTGAATGCTGATCCGCAGATTGCACGGAGACAGTATTACAGTACGTGCAATATGGGTCAGTACCTGTCGCGCCGCACCGGGAATCATTGCTCCCCGGCGTGCCGGGGGGCGTTGACGGTTGACGCCCCCCTCGAGTATCAGTGTCATCCGTCAGATCTGTGGTCCGAACGATTTTAGCCATTACTCACGGGTAATCTTCTCATTGTGTTCGCAGGCAATCGCATGCATGTTGCGGAAGCGGTCATAGCCCCTTCAGGAATGATTAAATCAATGGCTGATTGGCCAGTTAACACCATCGATGCTATTATATCTGTCTCGCGCGTGCGCCCCGGCCATGGTCGGGCCCGATGCACGGGTTGACTGTGAACCTGGTCAGGTCCGGAAGGAAGCAGCCATAAGCATGTTCAGTCCGGTGCCGTCGGTAGCCCGACCTTGGGCGGGGCGGACCGCGAAAATCAACACTTGACAGCGCAATGCAAAACCGCGAAATTTCAGGTCTTAGAGCCTGTTTGGAAACTCCGCCGGGAGCGCCTTGGCGCGGCAAACGGCCGTCTGCGGCGTCCTCGATCCTCAACATATTCCGGAATATGCCTCGGATCTGCGTCCTTGCATCCAACCATTTGCCCCCCCAATCCACCCGCATCGGACTTTCCAAACAGGCTCTTAGCTATCATTTTAACTTGTCGGTGCGCATTTCCGCTATGCGCTTTTGGAGGCACAGCGGACAAAAGCAATCCCCCGTATCGCCCGGCTTGGCCAATCCCGCAACAAGCGGCATATCAGCACACCAGCATCCGGCTCCAGTATTCTGACAGATAAACTCTCTTCCGCAGCGACAGCGCTTCACGCTTCCCGCTGTTGGCACGTTGTTATTATCCGCCATAGCTGCCATCACTTTTATCCAAAATCCGCCTGCTGCCGGATGTGCCGGCGCACTATTTTTCCCAATCAGTTTTTTACCGCAAAGACCTTCACACTCGCGGCATAGGCATTGACATCATACCGCCGCAGCACATCGGCAATATCCGCGTGCAATGGCTTGATGGGGGCCGAAGAATTGCAGCAGCCGGTGGATACAACGGTTAATCTTGATCCGCCTTTTTCCGCGGGAGGCTGCTGATGGCGGTCATCACTCATGGGCGTTGAGCAGCAGCCCACTTGTCCATCAGCCTGAGCGTACGCATTAAGATCCGCACCGCTGTCGATAACGGCGATACTGGAAAAACCGGCTTGCGCCAGATGCTGTTGATATTCCTCAATGAGCACCGCACCGGCAATACACCCGACATAGGCGCCAATATTATTGGCGAGTTCGGCAGGCAGCGGCTTTTTTAACGCAATATCGCTTACCGCCAGGCGGCCGCCGGGCTTGAGTATTCGGAATATTTCCCGCATGACCGCCGATTTATCCGGGGCCAGATTAATCACACAGTTGGAAATCACACAGTCGGCAGAGCCTGCGGGAAGCGTGGTGTTATCAATGGTGGCCAGGATAAATTCAACATTTGTGTAGGGCCGGCCATCCGGACCGTGTGCGGCATTTTTCCTGGCGCGGTCGATCATGCTTGGCGTCATATCAATACCAATGGCCCTGCCCGCCGGCCCGACTTTGGCAGCCGCCAGAAATACATCCAGCCCCCCGCCGCAACCCAGATCAACGATGGTTTCACCCGAACGCAGCGACCCCATGGCGGTGGGATTGCCGCAGGAAAGCCCCATATTGGCCCCAGCGGGTATGGCTGCGAGTTCCGCCGCCGAGTAGCCGAACGATTCCGCCACAGCCCTTATTCCGGCATCCGCGCCGGAAAGACTTGATTGCGCTACAGCCCCATAGCGGGCCTGCACTTCATTGACAATAGTTTGAGACATGTTCTGAATCCTTATGTAATATTTTCGTTGAACCATTAACACTGTTAATCATTGCCGGGCAGGCCGCATTGGCATCCACGTCCGCACCCGCCGATACCGCATCTTTGAAAATCCGGCGTTGGAAATACAACGCCACATTCACCAGACCGATCATGACCGGAACTTCCACCAGCGGACCGATGACCGCGGCAAATGCCGCTCCGGAATTGATTCCAAAAACCGCCACCGCCACCGCTATGGCCAATTCAAAATTATTGCTGGCGCTGGTCAGCGCAATGGTAGTGGTTTTGGAATAATCCGCACCACTCTTCCGGCCAAGCCAGAAACTCAATAGAAACATGATTAGAAAATAGACCGCCAGCGGAATCGCCACGCGTACCACGTTCAATGGAATGTCAACGATCAACCGCCCTTTCAGGCTGAACATCACCAGGATGGTAAACAGCAGCGCGATAAGCGTTATCGGGCTGATGCGCGGGATAAATTTTTGCTCGTACCATTGCCGCCCCGCCACGGGCAATAATACCGATCGTGTTAACAGTCCCGCGACAAACGGAATACCTAAATAGATTCCCACGCTTTCGGCAATCTGAACAATGGTCACCGCCACCGCACTGCCTTTGAACCCCAGCATGGGCGGAAGAACGGTGATAAACACCCACGCATACAGGCTGTAAAGCAGAATCTGAAAGACGCTGTTAAAGGCCACCAGTCCCGCGGCATATTCCGCATCACCTCTGGCCAGATCATTCCAGACAATCACCATCGCGATGCACCGGGCCAGGCCCACAAGAATCAATCCCGCCATCAGTTCCGGATAGCCGTGCAAAAATGCGATCGCCAGAACAAACATCAACACCGGGCCGATGAGCCAATTCAAGGTCAGTGACAGACCCAGGACCTTCCAATCGCGAAACACATTGCCGAGCCGCTCATAGCGCACCTTGGCCAGCGGCGGATACATCATGGCAATGAGTCCGATGGCGATGGGGATATTGGTTGTACCAATCTGAAATGCGTTGATAACCCCCGCACTGGATGGAATAAAATAGCCGATTGCGACGCCAAGGGCCATGGCGGCAAATATCCAAAGCGTCAGATATCGATCCAGATAATTGAGTTTGCGGGATATATGTTCAGTCATTGCCCGGCCTCCGTTGATGGAGCCAACAAAGCTTCCGGAAGCGTTGCGACAAAATCCCGTATTTGATCGCGCACGCGCCGATAATGGGTCAGAGCCTCTTCCGGCGTTTTGGCGGCCTTGGCCAGTTTTGGCGGGTCATCAAAACCAACATGCACAATGGCGGTCTTTTTTCCCAACCATGCCGGACAGGTTTCATTGGCATGGCCGCATACGGTAATGACCGCATCAAACGGCACATTTATCAACTCATTGACATTTTTTGATTTATGAGCGCTGATATCCACTCCCGCCTCCGCCATGACCCGCACCGCGCTGGGATTTAAGCCATGCGTTTGAATACCCGCGGAATAGGCTTCAAGCACGTGGCTCTTCAGATGCCGCGCCCAGCCTTCCGCCATTTGGCTGCGGCAGGAGTTTCCGGTACAGAGAAAGAGAATTTTCAGTTTTTGAGCCATCGGATCACATTCCCATTATATACGCTTACACACATATATTAGCCAAAAAAAAAGGCTATTCCTCTTCATTGACAACATTCCGGCCCACACGCTTTGGCCCCCAGGCGTTTGCGGTCAAGCATTAATTCCGGCACGGTATTAAAACAGCTCCGCAGACAATTCATTAAACTCTGATGGAAATCATCATCGGCCGGAATCAGCTTGTAGTGCATCCACAAGCCATCTTTACGAGCCTGCACCAATCCCGCCCTGCGAAGATACGCCAGGTGTCGGGAGATTTTAGGCTGTGACATTTCCAGCACGCGGACAATATCACATACACACAGTTCGCCATCCAAAAGCAGATGCAGAATCCGCAGGCGGGTCCGATCGGAAAATGCCCGGAACATTCGATCCGCTGATGCGCCAGAGACAGATTGTTTTACTGCCTTAACCATATATGCTATAGCATATATACTCACCCGCCAATAAGTCAAGCTTCCAGCAGAACAAAAATTAATACCCAGAGTCCGTGGCACTTTGCGTCCACTGGCCGGCGAAAGTTATGCCCAATCCTCTTTGGAGCTTTTCGCCGTTTCCACCGTTTTGAAGATGCCTTATGAACCAGGCAAAAGCACAAAGACCGTGAGAGCGGCAGGACGCCATCCATTATCAGTGACCAGCGAGCAATGGACAATAATGTGACAACTTTAGCTCAGGGCTTGGCAAAATGCTATATGCTAAATTCCCAATTCACTCTATCCGCGTTATCCGCGATATCCGCGGTTTCTACCGTCGCTGCTGCTTTGGTAACGAAAGAGAACCACGGATAACGGGGATGACGCGGATATTAGAAACGGTTCCGAAGGTGCCCTGGTTCACGCACTTTATCCGTTCAATCCGTGGAATTGTTTTTACATTCCATGCAAGATGAGCAGCGCAATAATCAACGCCGCACGCGGGGCACTTTTCATGGCCTGATTCTTCGCGTATAATTCGTGCTTGCTCAATCGCCGGAGTGGCGGAACTGGCAGACGCGCTGGACTCAAAATCCAGTTCTCGCAAGAGAGTGTGGGTTCGATTCCCTCCTCCGGCATCCGCAACAAAATCAACGCTTTCCCGCACTAGACGCGGCTTTCCTTGCGGGGCGGCCTTGGAATTCCCCATCAATCCTTGGTGGCACGCGGCGGCACGAAAAGGCACCGTTTTGCCCCCAGTTTTCCCCCCTAATTCCCCCGCATGGAGTTCTGTAGATAAGTTATCTGTACCGGTGGGTAAGAGTACCTGCCGTTTGGATTCACTTACAGGGCTTTCCATTGGGCTTGGTAGAGACTCAATAGCCCGGTTGGCATCGTGCAGACTCATGTGTGCGTAGGTGCCAAGGGTAAGCATCGGCGTTGAATGACGGGCAAGCTCTTGGCAAGTCTTAATGCTTGCACCGGATTGCACCAGCCAGCTTACATAGCTGTGCCGCAGGGCGTGAAAATCCAGCTTACGGCCATCGGTATCAACCGTGCGGAGAAAATCTCCCTTGCGCAGTTCCCGCCGCTCTTGGCCCGCTGCCATGGCTTTGTAATGGAGAGCACGGGCATAACGCAGGTCACTGCGGAACATCGCCCCGGTGTGGGTTCTGGCCACGGGAAACAGCACGGCATCTACGGGCTTGCCTACGAGCCAAAATTTTAACTCGGTGGTCAATGATGCGCTCAACGGTTGAACATCATCGCGGCGTCGTTTACTGTACGCGGCCTTGAGCACCACGCAAGGCGGTTTATCTTCAAGGCGAAAACTCTTGGCCGTTAAACTCCGAAGCTCGGCGGCCCTTAAGCCGCTTCCACCAGCCAAGGCGTAAAGCATACTGCGGTCTACGCCGGACAAATTCCATCGCACCGGCCCGGCCTTGGTGTGGGTAATCAACGCGGTGAATTCTTCACGGCTCAAGCCCCGGCGGCGGATGATGCGCTCGGATTGCTGGATTGTGGTTTTCACTGTCAGGGACGCAAGGGCATCTTCGCCTACACGGCCATTACGCCAGAGCCAGCGGGAAAACATTTTGATGGCCCGGCGGTAATGTGCCACGGATGCGGCACTTAGGCCGCCTTGGCTTTCCAGTTTTGAAATAGCTGCGTTGACGGCCCTTGGCGTGAGTTCTCCGATGCGCTCAATCCCGGCAGCTTCGATGGCGGCGGTGCAACGGTGCCCGGTTGTTTCCGCGTGTAGCGCTGTGCCACCACGGGCGAGAATATCCGCCTTGAATTCAGAGAGGTGATCGGCCAGCGGGCGGCGCTCGGCAGCGGAGAACCTATCCATGCTGGCGTCAATGATCCCGCTTAACCGCAGCTTAGCTTCCGTTGAAAGTTTGTTGGCAATCTGCTGCGCGGCAGACTTTTCAGAACCGCAATTCTTTTTGTGCCAAAGGCCATCCGCACCCATGTAACTTGCAATCCAGCTTTTGCCACGTCGATAAACGCTTGCCATAAATCACCGCTTTTCTTTCTCCGGCTTATCCGCCGGTTTAACTTCAATATCCAAAGCCATAAACATTTTTCGCAGATTCTTGCCTTGAATGTCCCGCTTGCCGTTCAAGAAATTCGATACGCGGGACTTGGTTATCCCGGTGCGGCGCACAAGTTCATTTTGTGATAAGCCTTGGCGTTCAAGTTCCGCCCTAATCAGTTTCTTAAAATCCATTTTCATATTTCTATGTTAGCACAAAGAATAACCATTGTCAAGCACAATCCAAAATTATTTTATGGAATAGGTGGCACGCGGCGCGGCTTGTTGGCCGTGACAACGCGAGCAGCGGAATAGATTGTCCAAGCCGGGGATTGCCGTGCGATCACGCCTTCAGGTTTACCGCACCGGTATTATCTTAACTACGAGGTCTTTTGCCACGGACAAATTTATGCCATTCCATTTCAGATGGTAATAAAAATCCCCAGTAGTGTAGGTCGTTGCTTCCATTTTAGTTCCGCTTTTCATCTTGAAAACGTATCCCGTAATGGGCAGAAGAGCGACTACCTTTTTCGGTTGAAAATAATGGGGGCTGCGGGCACAGTAGAGAATTTTTACCGTATACGCTGTACAGGGTGGAATCTGCTGTGATGGGACGTTGAGTGCGGGCACATTGGCTAAAAATCCTGCGGGAGGGGCCGTTTGCGGCAAGGGTCGGAAATAAACCTGCGACCGCAACTGCTGGCCCGATGGCAACGAAAACTGCGGCGTTTCGCGGGAAACGCTCTGGGATGATATTCCCACAACAACGCCATATACCGCTCCGCTGCTTGGAGTCTTTCCTCCCGCCGGAGCAACCATTTGGGCACCGCTTTGCGTGCCATGAAACGCGAGGGCGACTAGCCGCAAGTCTGTTCTCTGCATCTTGTACGCAGCCGCGGTTACCGTAGAACACTCTCTTTTTTCGCCAAATATTAGAGACTGGTTTACCTGCCAACCCATCGCATTAGGGGCCTCCCGCTTCAGGATGTCCAATTGCCATCGGTATTCCGCTTTTTTCCTTAGCCGGGCCTCTTTACGAATTAATGTGAAGTGTTGGATGATCTGGTTGCGCAGGCGAAGCCTCTGGATGCGTAGTTGCCGTGAGAGATGGCCAGTAGCGGTAGTACTGCCGGCGATGACAAGATTGCCAGCGGCATCGGTTTTAAGGAAAGCGGTCACGCGGTGTCCGATAATTTTCTTTGGGTTGGTTTGGTATCTTGACAACTCGGCAGCAAGCGCCGGCACTGAGTTCCACTCCACTGGCTTCATCGCTTCCGCCAACATCTTCGGCCATTGGTCTGCCGGAATCGCGTCGCCTACGGCGTGGCCCTGTTCCTGCGACACTGTTTGGCCCCCAATCGGAAGGCCGCCGGGATGGAAAAGAGGAGAGGGCTGATTGACAGCCCCCGTCGGCACCGCGCGCGGCAGCAACATAGCGGCGGCGGCTTTGTCCTGTGCGAGTTGGAATTGTGCCGTTTTAAGTTGCGACATATCGCCAACGACCAGTTGGGCTTTACCGGCTTTCATATCCTTCGCCACGCTTGCATTTATGCTCGCAATTTTCCGCTGATCTGCGGAAATAATGGCGTCGGCCACCGCCTTGTCGCGTGCAAGTTCCAGTTTTAGCTCCGGTTGGGCAAGGCCGGTGGTGTTTGTTGCTGGCTCGAAGCCCGGCGGGAACGATGACGAACGTTTTTCGTTTGCCAAGCGGGCGCTGACGGATACGATAAGTTGCTGCGCCGCGACAACGGCGTTGGGGTCGCCCTTTTTCATGGCGGCAGAGGTGGCCGCGTTAAGGGCGGAAATTTCAGCTTTGTCCGCCGCGATAACGGCTTGCCATGCTGTGGATTGTGCGCTGGCCGCCGCAATGGCCCGCACCTGATTCTGTGAACCCAGCGCAATGCCAATCGGTATGGTCGCCATTACCAAGGCGATTCGCCACCGGGGGTTGATGGTTAATGATTTCATCGTTCACCTCTTGAAATTAGGTCTTTTTGGTTACAGCCAGTATAAGGCGTCTCCTGTCGGTTCCACAAGCCAAGGCCACAGATGCTTTCAGCCAGTGCAATAATTTCCGGGTCGGCGGGATCAATCGGCCTATACAGTGTGTCATTTTCCGGCGCGGGTTTAATATCATCAATCGAAAACAGGACTAGTCCCGTTTCGGTTTTTGGTTCAATTTCAGCAATCATAAAAACAGGCTCCCGAATGTTGTCCCGGCAATCACCAGGCGGCCAAGAATCATCCGCCAGCAGTTCGGCACAAGGCCCCAAGCCCGGCGGCGGCGTTTTAAACAGGCGGCAGTGGCGGGCAGCGGCATTGTGCAGCCGCCTCGCCACCGACACCGGACAATTACTGTTGTCGCCGGGTTAATCCGCGCGTGTCAATCGCGGCCAGTTCGCCGCAGACCGCAATCCACAGCCGCTTTTCCCGGCGGATCAACCGTTGACCGGCGGCTTGCTTGCGAGCCAAGCGAATGTATGTGTCTTCTAAGGATTTCATGGGTGTGTCCAATCTGCCGTTATTCCGGCTTTGGGTGTTAAACCGCAATTAAAAGGCTTGCGGTTCGCCTTACGGTGGATTGTGTTAGGTCATAGGCCGCCAATAAGCGGGATCCAAAACGTGTGAAGAAAACGCCTCCGCTTCGCCGTCAAGGGATACATACCGGCGCACCGGGTTTTGCTCGATCTGGAGCATGGCCAAAACAGCAGGCTTGTGGTGCCGTAACCAGTCTTTTTGTACAGGTGTTAAGGCGGCCAAATTGCCTTGGATTTTTATGTTCCCATCGACGGCGGAAATGGCCACGCCAAGAGCTTTCAATTCGGATAGAAAATTGGTGATTGTCAGGCTCATAAAAGCATATCCTCTTGATCGGTGTTTTGAATATAGGTTGACGCCGGGACGGGCGCGGCTGGTTGGCCAGTTTGCGGAACCGCTGGGGTATCAAACAGTCCCTTGGCGGGGGGTGTTTCCGGCGGTTCGGGTAATGGTGTTTCCGGCGCTCCCCCTAACACGTAAGGAACTTGGCACGCTACTACTTTGGGAGTGTTTTCCCCTTTGTTTTCAATAGGATGACAGGATGCCATATTGTTTGCGTGTGCCAAGTTATCCAAACTACTTGGCACGCTACTTGGCACGCTTGAATTTGGTGGCAGACTCCAGCGGTATTCCTTGGTTGAAAAGTCGCTTTCCCGGACGACGTTGAGGCTATCGGCGGCTCGCTGAACAGTGCGCCAAGACAGGCCAGCGGCGGAGGATTCGGCACGGATTTCCGACACCCGTTTTGAACCGCCAAAAAGATACCGCGAAAGCCATTCCTCGGCGGTGTTCCGCGCCTCTGGCTTCGGCCCCCTTATAGTCATGCCGCTGACCTCCGCCTGATGGTCATCCGCAGACATTTGTACGGGTTCATCTTCCCATTGAATAGCGGCAGGTTCCCCGCCGATTGAAAATGCCAAGCCGTCAGGCTGGCGGCAAAGGTTCATCTTGCCGGGTAAGAGTAGGCGGCGCTCCGGGTTATTTTCGTCGCGGCTAAGGTGCCATACGGCACGGGACAATCCAACAAAGCCGATACTGCCGAGAGCCATATCGTCAGCACTGGCGGCAGCGGACTTCCGCCGGTGTGCAACGATGACAATCGCACAATTATATTTCTCCGCCAAGGCCATCAGTGGAGCCAAAACCGCGCGAATCTCATTATCCCTGTGGCCGTCAACCTTGCCGCCAAGGAATGAGCCAATCGGGTCAATAAAAATTATCTTGACGCCGGGATGGTCTATCAACGCCTGTTCCAACTGTGCAATATCAGCAAGAGTAAAGCCGCGTTCTTTTTTCTGGCCGGTGGAATCACGATACGCCACGGTTTTCAGAATGAAAATCTTGGAGCAATCCGCGCCGTGTGCATCCAATCGCGGCCTTATGGTATCGGCAGGATCATCTTCGCCGGACACCAGTATCACGTAACCTGGCGGACAGTGTGTTCCATCCGGCCAATATCCGCCGTTGGATATGCTGGACGCCATGAAAGCGGTCAGGAATGACTTCCCTTCGCCGGGTCGGCCTACCAACATGGATATACGGCCAAGCGGAATACGTCCCGGCCATAGCCATGTAATTTCGCGCGGCTCTATGTCATTCGCGCATTGCATTACAGCACCAAGGCCGCCAGCTTGGCCGATCTGCTGCAAGGCCGCCAACTGTGTTTGCGCGGTTGCTATGATGGTGTCCAGAATTGCATCACCAGCCGCACCATTGGCCATCTCTTGAGCTATCCGGATGAGTTTTCGACAAGCATATTTATATTTGATGATTGACGCATAGCCGTCCGCACCGGCGGCGGACGGGACATCCCGGACGCAATCGGTAAAATAATCACGATCAAACTTAGATACGCCGTGCGACTTGAACCAGTTTACCAGCTTGACGACATCGGGAGCGCCGTTGTCACTGATCGAATTTTCGGCATGAAGAAACGCTGTAATCTCTCGCCATAGCCGTTGGTGTAATGGCGACACGAACATATCAATGGTCGCAAGCGTGATTGCGGCAGCATCATATCCCACTGATCCAAGTAATGCCGCTTCCGCCGGGTCACATTCAGGAATCAGTACGTCAATAACGGGCGGTTCCGCGTTCTGCCGCGGCCTCGCTGTAGTGGTGTGTTCGGTATTTTGTGGTATAGTCATGTTCATCCTTTATTATTTGCCGGTGTCGCTGATCAAAGCGCCCGGCCATTGCAAGGCCGGAACCGGCGGGGTGTCATCGGACAGGCAGGGCACGACAAAACCGATCCAGTTCAACCGGATCGATCCGGACACATTTGCCAATTCGCACGGCGCGAATCTGGCGCGATGCGCAGAGTTTCCGGACGTAGCGCTGCGAAACTTGCAATCGCTCGGCAACTTGCGAATATGTCAAGAAGTTCCCATCAACGGGCGGGGTGGTGGTCACGGTTGCACCGCTTTCGCCCGTCGCGGACGGCGCGTAATGTCGCATCGCAGTCTGCGCAGCTCGGCGCGTGCCACGTCAGCGCGTGCCGTATCGTCGGCCTGCACGGCCATCGCCAGCACAGCGCCCCAGTAGCCCACGCTATCGCGGCCTACGCGGTCGGTGTCCAGTGGTCGGGTGATCGTCGCCATGTCGTGTACTCCATATCTGTACACTTATGGGCGGCGGCGTCAATTCGGCGTCAATAAATAATGAAAAACCCGCTATTTTAGCGGGTGGAATGGTGGTCAAGAATTGTCAATACGGCGTCAATATTTTCATTCCTTTTGGTTTTCGGCGTGCTTTTCTTTGAATTTACTAAGCCATCGGCGACAGCTTGATTCGCTTACGTCCACGCTCTGGGCGAGCGCTGGAATATCATTCATCAGCGTTGGATGCGCCGAACACTTGGCAAGCAGTTCCGCTTTCTTCGCTTCTGATGACGCCCTGGTCAGCCGTCCAACCCTATGCGATGCAGGCTCTCCCGCTACAGCGGCCGCGGCGGGTTGATCCGCTTGTCCAGCTATTTTGCCTGCCTCTCGCTCAAGTACACCGGCCACCATTGGGCACCCGAAGAGAATCGTCAGCTCAAGCTCACCATGCCCACCAGTGACGTTGCTATCCCATTCGTTTTCCCCAATGTTAAACACTTTCCGGTTGTCGAAGAGAACATGACAGAACCACCAGAAATTCTCCGTCACCCGCAGTGCTTCCACCGGGGGTGCCCACTCTATCGATTCCAGTACTCCTTTGTCAGCCAACCGGCGCAACAGGGATATGGCGCTCGTATTGAGATCACCGGCCTGCGGCAGCGGCGAAAGCCGAATACGCTTGTGCTCTGCCTCACGCTCATTGTAAATTTCAAGCTGGCGACGTATGCCGGTAGCTGTTGTCCCTAACAGGTTTACCCGTTCCGAATTTGTCATATTTCACCGTCCTTAGATCGGGCCAGCCAGAGCGTCAGGCGGACGGTGAATCAACCCAACGCTATGGCCAGTTCAGCGGTTGCAAGCCGCTTCCCGCAGATATTTTATCACGCCGCGCGGCGACACACCACTTATCCATCACGCGGCCCCACGTTTCATGTGTGTGCCAAAGCGTGCCACGGCACGCCGGAGCATGCACAGCGATGGAGGCCGTGCCAACCACACGCCCATCACACTCGTGTAATTACTATGTTATATCCATTTTCCGGTGCGGGTGCGCGGACGTTCAGCCCTTCCTTGGTTCGCACTTCTTCAGTCCCTCCCGCAGTTCATGCCACGTCCTCGGCAAAGTCCGCCAGTGGTACCGACAAGGCCTCGGGCTTCAACCGCATACTGATTCGCACGTCCTGATCCAGCCTATCCCAGCAGGCGTCGAAGATTATGAAAACGGGTCAGGATGTAAGCTGGTAGCGAATAACAAATTTACTTTGCACCGGCTTTCCGCCGACGATATTGGGCAAAAACCGCGCCTGCAGGAGCGCCTTGATAATCGCCCGATCGATGCTCGTATGGCCGGAGGATATTAATACTTTTACGTTGGCCACCGTACCATTCCGACGAATCGTCAATTGAAATTTAGGGCTCACCAGATGCGCCGGCCACGCAGATTGGTATTTCCGGGGCATTATCGGATTGGGCGGCGGCGTAACGATACTGCCGCCACCGCCAACGCCTGCTCCACGCCCCGGCCCGCTGCCAGTGGCGGATCCCAAGCCGTTCTGCGTTCTAGGTTTGAACAACTGCACCGCGCCACCACCCGCTGCGTGCGGCTGCAACCCGCGTGAATTTGGCAGTGGCCCACGGCTATTGGCCGCAACTGTCGGCAGATTGATTACACCGGCAACGTCTCGGGGTGGATTTTCCAGCGTGCTATGCTCTACCGCGATCCGGGCGGTGGCCGAGGCGTGTATGGCAGATGCGGATGAATTTTCCAGTGTACTATAGCCTACCGCGTGCCCCTCGTTGATGTCCGCGCGGATATTCTCGCCACCTGCCACCGTTACGGGGTGCCTGTAGTCCAGCACGCCGGACAGCCCAAAACTCGTTGATGCGGGAATGATAAAGAAATAGCGCCCAGCCGGAATATCCGTGAAATGGTAATGCCCCTTAAAATCGGCTTTTGTTTTGGCGGCCATGGCTTTAAGTACCATCGCTTTGACCGCGTCGGAACCAGAAACATTGCCAATGCTTCCACCGCAAAGTCGATATGTTGTCTCGATAGTTTTAATAGCGGAAAAGGTGCCTATCCGTGGGGGAAGGTGGCCAGCGAGCAGCAGCCGTTTCTCCAGCGCCTTGTGGTACGCCGCTTGGGCCTGTTGGTACACGTCAAATATGTAGCCTTCCGTCTCCTCTTCACTGCTTTCCGGGCTCCCCATGGGTTGGGACATCCGCCCCGCCACCGCGCTGCACTCCTCACACGCCCTGTGGTACGCCGCCCCTGCTGCCTTCCGGTAGGCCCTATGTACCTTGTCGCGGTGCCTTTCATATTCATCCATTGCTGTGTAGTACGCCGCCTGTGCCCTGTCGTACGCCCTGTATGCCTTGTCGTACGCCGCTGATGCGCGGGCTGCCTTGAGGTACGCCGCCTCCAACACAGGTATCCGCGCAATCAGTGCGACCAGCGCGGCGTGCAGTTTCGGTTGGTTAAGTATGGCAAGGACAGCGGCGCGCGGTACCGTCCGCCTGATAAGCCACACGTTCTTATCCCGGCCCAGGTGCATCACGCCCGCCGAGGTACGCCACCAAACGCGACCATGGATTGAACCGGAGGGAACAGGCAGGACAACCGCTACGGCCTTCTTGACACCTTGTATGCCCGCCTTAATTTCCCGCGATGTCTGGCCGGAAGCCCAAGACATCCAAGCCGCCAGGATTGCCACCAGCAGTAAGGCAACGGCAGCGGCGGCCCCAGTGGCGATAGCCATCACGACGGGATGCTGGCGGTAAATCTCCGTTAGCCGCGCCATCAGCGGCTTGCCCGGCAGTACCACCGCACCCGCTTCCAGCCTCGCACGACATTGGGCGCAGACAACGGCCCCTTGCCAGAGGCAGGGCGTCTCATTAACGGCAATGACGCGCCTGCAATTTTCGCAAGTTTCTGCCATGATTATGTTCCTCCCGAAGTTCGGCATTATAGCAGTACAGAAATAGAACCGTCCAGCAGGGCCGCCGGTGTCCCAGTCGGAATCGGCATACAGCATGGCTCCCTGTCTCATGTACCGGTATGACAAGAGCGGCCCAAAGCGTGCCAGTGGTGGAAGCCATTTAGAACACACGCCCATCGCACACATACTCTTTCTATAACCGTTTCGCCGGGAATGTTGGCGAAAATGCCTGTCAAAACCGTTTTTCGGTGCGTTCGCGCATGAGTTGAGTACAGGATGAAATTCATTTTCTTCAATCCCTCCCTGTAAATTCATACCGGCGAAAATTAAAGCCGCATTACGCACATATCGCCAGTTCCGCCGACAAGACTTCCCGAATACCATTCTAACCGATACCGGCCATCAACAAGATAGCTTGTTTCACATTCTCCGGTAATGCTCCCCATCGCCCCGCAAGGCGCTGTAATTGGCCATCCGCGTTTGCGGAATTTGATTCGATTTTCCCCCCTAATTCCCCCGGTTGTTTTGGACGTGCAGAAAACCCTTTGTTTTCAATGGTTTCGTGATTTGACGCGCTGGACTCAAAATCCAGTTCTCGCAAGAGAGTGTGGGTTCGATTCCCTCCTCCGGCATCCGCGGAAAAATCATTGCTTTACTTTCCCGCAGTGGAAGCGTCCATTGGCTTTTTTCTTGCATTGGCCGCTTTTTCCAGTTATCCAATTTCCGAGGCACATGGGGCACACAACCACATTGGCATTACCGATGGGTCCAGGTCACGGCAGGATTCGCCATGTATTGCGACGCCCCCCCCCGGGGAATACACCTCTTCCAGTGAATCACGCATTGTTACGTGAACATTGGTCGATTGATTTTGCTTTCCATTGGTCAAAGTAGAGGCGTTTGGCGTTCAGCCTACTGTGCGCCGACGCAGTACAGGCAACAGGGCCAATACCGCCAGGGCCAAAAGTATCCATGTAGCCGGCTCCGGTACGACTGTGGCAGTGCCGATGAGTGTACCATTGCTGAATTCAAACAGATCACCGGAACCGCCGATGGGCACAGCGAAGTCCAGTTGTGCGGGCGTGATGCTCGCGTTGGCGGTACCTACTTCATTAAGATTGAACTGTTGCGCCAGGGACAACCCGCTGATGATATCCCCTTCAGCCGTGCTGGGCGTCAACGTGGGAGCAAGACTGCCACCGACACTGTTGGCAACCTGCTGCAAAAGCGTCAGATCACCGGGGTTGCCGCTTAACAGTGAAGAAAATGAAACACCGTTGGCTGCGGCATAATCATTTTGATTAATCACCGCCGCCAGGTCCGAGGTCCCAATGGCTCCGATAATGGAATAATAACTGGGTGCGGCGGTCAACGACAGCGAATCATAGCCAAAGCTTACACGCCCCGTTGTCGGCGCGGTGTTGGACAAAGTCAAGCTTGGCCCCATCGAAACCGCACCGATATTGGCCGTGGTTGCACTAAGCGGCTCAATGAGCACCATGTATGGATCTGTAAGCGTAATGGGCGTCGATGAATTTGAAGTGAGGCTGTAGGAAACAGTCCCGGCAGGTTGCAGCGCCTGCGATGTGGCCGCGGAGAGCGTCAGCCCCAGCAAAGCAGCGGCAGAAGCGAAAACCAACCGTGAAGCATTTTTTAATCGCATGGCACCGGCCCTCAAAGAAAAACATTCGTCAATGACACCTATTGAAACTGGTGATTATATCGACACCGGGATTTTTCGGCTCGCATTAGCCTTTGATTTTGCTTTGCCGGTTTCGCTGGCGGATTTCACTTTTTCCACCTTGGCGGCGGCCAGGCCGGCTCCACGGTTCAAAGCATCAAGACGGCCGGCGAAATCCATGGCTTTGCGGTTTTTCCAACCCTTTTTGTGATACGCATAGCCGGCAATCAGCGGAAACGCCAAAGTGGCTTCGGAATACACCATCTGCTCATAAACAATATCCACCTTGCCCCAACTGCTGGCTTCACGCAAAGTGGAACTGGATAATGCGCCGTCGCGCACATCGGCAACGGTAATTTGAATGGCATACTTATGCATCGGGGCATCGGAACCGAGGATTTCAGCCGCCACGACAATGTCCTGCGTGAAGTTCTTCGGCACCCCGCCGCCAATCATGAATATGCCGGTCTCACGATTCATGAGTTTAATTTGTGTAAGTTCGCGGAAATCTTTGACCGAATCGATACTGACATGGCTTTCCGGGCGGTTGATCTGATGGACAACCAGGCCAAAGCCGGCGGAGCAGTCCGAAAAGGCCGGGCAGAAAATTGGCACGCCCTTTTCATGTGCGGCGAGGATAATGCTGTCACGATTTTTCACATTCTTGGTCAGGTACCGTCCCATGGCGGCTATAAACTCGCGGCTGCTGCACGGGCCGGGTGGAAGCGAGTCGGCAATGAGGCGCGTGGTATCATCACAAATTCGCAATTCATCTTCGTCAATGTATGTATCATAAATGCGGTCGATGTGCAGTTCTCTCAGCACGGTGTCATCGGCGTACTGCGAACCGAGATAATGATGAAAGCCCAGAGCCTCAAAAAAATCCTGATCCACCATATTGGCTCCGGTGGAGACAATTGCATCAACCATGTTATTGCGAATCATATCCACAATAACCTTTTTTAAGCCGGCGGAAATCAGCGAACCCGCCAGGGTCAGAATCACCGCGCACTGCGTATCGCGCAACATCCGATCAAAAATATCCGCCGCACGATACAGATCGCGGGAGGTAAAGGCCATGGACTTCATTGATTCCACAAGCGGCAAAATGCCGGCCTGCGCTGTGATATCAATGTGGTTGACAGTTTGCTTGAGAAGGTCCTTGCGATTCATCCTGGCCATTCTAATGATCCTTTAATTGCAGAGAGTTAATTGAAAGCCGACACACATTGTGTCCCGACATTTAAATGTTCTGTGAAACCTGACGTCCCGTACCGCGATGAAATTTCAACTCATTCCCACTGGCAATCTCGTAAATTCCCCCCCGAGATTATCAGGGGGAAACGAATTTGCAAAATAAAAAGCCACCGCTTTTTCTGGAAAGTGGACTCACTGCCATCTGTACGTTGCCGCTATAACCCGGGCACTTCCAGTACAGCCGTGTTCCACTTTTCGGTCGCGTTAAGGTCGGCCCTCAGCCCCGAGCCATTTTCATATGGTCGCGTCAGAACTTAATCTGACGACCCGTTGCCAGCGACCTGCGGTGGCTACATAGATTAGTATAGCCGGCCAACATCGAAATGCAAGAGAAAAATGTTCATTTTTTTCCTGCGACAGAACAGCGTTTAATGAGCCGGAAACCCTGCTTTTCCGCATCACCCGGGCTGCGGCATGGTTCCCACCGATGGCCCGGCAGACTCCGGTGTTCCCGGCAAATCCACCGTGCGGCGCTGCTGCTCAAGTGCCAGAATATCGCCCACTGTAGGCTTGGTAAGTGCCTGGCCGGTCATGATGCGCTTCACATCTTCAAAATCCAATGTTTCATATTTGATCAGCGCATCTTTCAGATTGGACAATTCCGCTTTCTTTTCAGTCAGCAACTCGCGGGCTTCGACATAAGCGGTGCTGATTAAGCGATGAACTTCACTGTCAATGAGTTCCGCGGTTTTGTCACTGTATTCCCGGGCACTTTCAAACCACTGAGCGTTTTCATCGTGGCCGAAACGTATCGGCCCCAGCGCATCGCTCATGCCATAATTGCATACCATCTCACGGGCGATGTTGCTGGCCATTTTGATGTCCATGCTGGCACCGCTGGAAATTTCCCCGATATACAGTTCCTCGGCAATGCGACCGCCAAAAAGAATCCGCAATTCCGCCAGCAGATATTTGCGGCTGTAATAAAACCGATCCTTTTCCGGCAGGGAGAACGTGGCACCGCCATAGGAGCCGCGCGGAATAATTGTTACCTTATGGATGGGATCCGCACCGGGCGAAAAATATTGCACGACCGCATGACCCGCCTCATGCCAGGCCGTGAGTTGCCGTTCTTCTTCATCCACCACCCGGCTCTTGCGGGCCTTGCCAAAGCGAATCTTGTCACGGGCTTCTTCCAGATCCACCATTTCAATGGCTTCGCGGTTGAACATCGTTGCAATCAGGGCCGATTCGTTAATCATGGCCGCGAGATCGGCACCGCTGAACATCGGTGTCTGGCGGGCCAGACGCAGCAGATCCACATCAGGCCCCAGTTTCACTTTGCGGGCGTGTACTTTGAGAATTTCATACCGCCCCTTGATATCCGGCAACGGCACGATAACCTGCCGGTCGAACCGGCCCGGACGGGTTAAAGCCGGGTCCAGCACATCGGATCGGTTGGTGGCCGCCACCACAATGACCTGATCATTGGTATCAAAGCCATCCATCTCCACAAGAATGGCGTTAAGCGTCTGCTCACGTTCATCATGGCCGCCGCTGGAAAAGCCGTTGCCTCGCCGCCGCCCCACGGCATCAATTTCGTCAAGAAATACGATGCAAGGCGAGCTTTCCTTGGCGGTACGGAACAGATCCCGCACCCGGGAGGCACCAACGCCGACAAACATTTCCACAAAATCTGAACCGCTGATCGAGAAAAACGGCGCTTCCGCTTCACCGGCGATGGCCTTGGCCAGCAATGTTTTTCCGACGCCCGGAGGCCCCACCAGCAGCACCCCCCGCGGAATACGACCGCCCAATCGTTGAAACTTCTTCGGATTTTTCAAAAAGTCAACGATTTCAGCGAGTTCCTCTTTGGCTTCATCAATACCCGCGACATCACTGAAGGTAATATTGGTCAATTCCTTGGACATCATACGGTGGCGCGAACGGCCAAAATTTCCCAACATGCTCATACCACCTCCGGCGGAACGGAACTGACGGGATACCAGGAAATAGACGATCGCAAAGACCAGAATAAAGGGCAGATAGTCCACCAGAAAAATATTCAGGAAATCATTGGACTTCTTATAGTTAAAATTCGGTACGGCGTACTGATGCGCCTGCGTTTCCATAATCGCCCAGCCGTTGCCGTCCAATGCCGTGCGCGGAATGTTCGTCTTTTCGCGCAATGAACTGGTCGTCGGTGAACCGGGCGCAATTTGCTTGAGCTGAAAATCAATCTGACCATCGCTGTAGACAACCAGAGACTTGATATTCTTATGCCGCAACGCACTGTAAAAAGTGCCGGAATCAACTTTTTGCGCACCACCGGGATGCTGCATCAGGATCAATGCAAATACCACGAGGCACAATATGACCAGCCAGCCCAACATGCTGCGGCTGAATCTGAAATTATTGTTATCCCGACCGGGCCTGTTATTACCGGAGCCACCTTCACGCGAAGGGCCTCTTGATGGGTCTTGCTGCGAGTCCGCCATGAAATTTCCTCATAAAGGGCGACCGGTGAAATCATTCCACCGGGAAAATCATTCCAGATCATTATAGTCGGTAATGACCGGAAAATGGAACAGATAATATGATAAAAACGGGGCGGCCGGTTTAAAATTTGAAAATTCACCTCTCATCCGGACAATTCCATCTGTCGCCCGCCGCCAATTGAACATACTCCAGAGCCTCCGGTGCTCTGAATTCCGCCGGCGCAGGCGAGGCAAGTGCATATACTTCCAACTTGTTTTGATGGTGCTCTTGGAATCGCCATACGCCTCTTGCCGGTCAGGTTGCAACCTCCTGAAGTTCCGGTTTAAGCGCTGCTGTATTGCCGCGATGCGATTGAAGCCGGCATAACGTCTGCAGCAGATTCAGAGTTTTGCGATCCACATCCGCAATCATGGCATCGGACAATTCTCCAGTATCGATCAGTATCTGGTTGGCTTTGGCAAAAGCGCGCTGCCAGACAATATTCTGCTTCAGGGCTTTTTCCACAAACGCCACCGGGCACGACAGCGTCCGCAATGATTTTTCCAATGCCAGACTGTTATCCACCGGCGGGAGCTTCCCATGCCGGCCGGCTCGGCCGCGACCGCCGGAGGCGACTTGCAGATCGGCAAAGCTCTTATTGGGCGTTCGCACCCGCAGATCAGCAAGCAACCGCAGATGCGGCAAAATGGCGGGCAAAGCCTTATCCAGCATCGGATAGTTGCCTGCCTGCGTCCACAGGGACGGAGGTTTCCAGTTCGCAAGCCAATTTGGCATTTCCTCCGGAGGCATGGGCTTGGCGATGGCATATCCCTGTGCCATGGTCCCCAGACCGCTGGCCAGAAGGACCAGCCCCAGTTCCGGGCTTTCCACCCCTTCCGCCACGAGTTCCCGGCGGGTAATGCGGCAAAATTCAGATAACGAGGTGATAATGGCGTGGTTTTCATACCGCGTCCACATCCCCCGGACAAACCGCTGGTCTATTTTTACCGCATAACATTCAATGCGCTCAAGGTGAACCAGCGATGAGGCACCGGTGCCGAAATCATCCAGAAGAATCGGCAGGCCCAGTTTGCGGGCACCGGTGAGAAAATCGTCAAGATCATTCAAATCACGTTCGGCGGCACTTTCCAGAATTTCCAGATGCAGCCGGCCGCGCGCCTGCGGGTACTGCTCAAGCAGGCCTTCCAGAAAGGCCAGACTCTTATGATCTCGGAGAAATATCGGAGCGAGATTCACAGATACCGGCACCGACAGCGGCGTGTTGTGCCACTGTTGAATCTGAGCACATGCCTGCTGCAGCACACGGCGATCAAAGGTCAGCAGATGATGGGTGCCTTCAATGGCGGAAAGGAATTCCACCGGACTTAATATCTTGCCATCGCGCTTGACCCGCGATAACGCCTCCATCCCGCGCAGCTTGCCGGTACGCAAATCCACCAGCGGCTGGAAATAGAGTACCGGATCATTATCCTTGAGATAATTGATCAGAAATTCGCGCACCTCTTCCTTGCGGCGCATCTCGCTTTCCATGGTGTGGTTAAAGAAATTATACCGGTCTTTACCGGCCCCCTTGGCTTCGTAGAGTGCTATATCCGCGTGGCGCAGCAGGTCCTGCGGCTTGGCGTCATCCATGGGAAATAGCGTCAGCCCCAGACTTCCGCTGATTCCGGTATGGGTCTGGCCTCCGATGACAAAGGGTCGATGAATTTCCGCCAGCAGACGATCAATAATCGGCAACACCACCGAATCACACTCCAGGCCGGGAAGAACGATTAAAAATTCGTCCCCACCGAGCCGCGCCAGTGTGTCGCTGTCACGTATACAGGGCCTTAATCGTTCGGCGACAGTCTGCAGCAGCACATCGCCGGCACCGTGCCCGTATAGATCATTGATCTGCTTGAAACCGTCCAGATCGAGAATTCCAACCGCCATTAAACGTTGCCGCCGGCGCGCGTCCGCGGCGCCTTGCGTGAGCCGGTCCAGTGCCAACTCACGGTTGGGCAGACCGGTAAGCATATCATGCGTTGCCTGATGGGAAATCTGCCGCTGTTCATCCCGGCGTTTCAAGCCAAAGGCAATATCTTCAGCAAAGCGGGTTAACAGATCCCGCTCCCGCGGGCCAAAAGCCATGCAATGATCTTCATAAAGCACCAGCACCGCTTCAACCCGTCCGGCGATTCGTACAGGAACGGCCGCCAAAGCCTGCAGGCCGTATTTTATCGCTGCGGCGCGCCACGGTGCCATGCGGGTGTCGGTTATAAAGTCGTTTACAACCACCAGTTCACCGCGTCGCCATGCTTCAGCCGCCGGACTGCGTCCGGTTTCATCGCGCCGATCAGCCGAGATTGGAGCCTCTCCCAGAGCCTCTCCGACAAAATCAGCGGCACGCCCGGCATGCGCCATCGGCTCAATAACGTCACCCCGCCGCACGCCCACCCATGCCAGAGGAAAGCCACCCTGTTGCGTTGCGGCCTTGCAAAATGCCGCAAAGAAACCTTCGTGACCACCTATGACCGCACGCTGAACGGCAGCCAGAGCGTCATATAGCCGCGTCATACGTCTGGCTTGCTTTTGGGCCTCACCGCTCTCCATGGCAAGAGCCAGCATCTCCGCAAGCAAACGCAGTCCCTGGCGCTGCCAACCAATTGGCGGCTTTGTCAACGGATGGTTCCATTCCAGTGCCAGAATTCCATGATTCCCAGCTTTACGACCATGCAGCGGGGTATACCATAATGATCGCGTGCCGGCCGCAATAAGCTCCGGAAGCGCGTCAGCCTGCGCGGCATAATCACGAATAAATAATTCGCCGGTTTCAATTGAAGTTAATGTTGGAACTGCGTGCTGCAGGGGCAAGCGAACGTGCATCAGCTTACCCTGAGCGATATCCGGTAGACCATAAAAATGGGAATACCGCCACCAGCCATCCGAATCCATCGTGGCCAATGCAGCCCCGCGTGCTCCGGCGGTCCAAGCCGCGAGTTGCAACGCTGCCCCGATGAAATTATCTGTTTGCGTAGGTAGCCGTCGCAGTTTTTTCCAGAATCGCGGATAAGTTAATATTTTATCAGGCATTTTAATTCCGCCGCGCCAAGTCACAAAAATCGACCCAGCCAGCCTAAGTTATCGGCTTAAATGGCGTACAATTTAAATAATTCGCCAATTTTGAAAAATTGCCGCCGTAATATGCGAAAAAGCAGATTACACTCCGCTGGACCGATCGCTGCTTGTCAAAATTAGAGTTATCGGACAATCTCTATTGTGCCAATCAGCCCATTGCAATGCAAATTAATGCGATCTTAAAGAATGCCAGGCAGCTTCATACCATCACCGCGAAAGGTTTTAGCCGTCGACGCTCATGGCCGGCGAAAAGGAAATCAATGCAATGTCCAATTCTCCAATCTCCCGGCGGACCATCGGATCGCATAGGGTTTGCACCTCCAGCGGGCGCTGGTCGCGGTAGCTTGACGATAATTGATAATCGAGACCGGGATGGCAACTTAATTCGGTAATACCAGGCTCAAGCCTCCGTAAGAGCTTACATAAATTGGCGGTAGAAACGTATTCCGGCATCGGACGCAATTGTTCATCCTGTCCATAAAAATCACCGCAGAAGCGCACCGCCGAGCAATCGCCCCGCAAGACGATGCCCATCGGCCCCGCCAATTCACGCATCAGCACCTTGATCGCTTTCTGCTGATGCACATGCTGATGGGAGTCCAGATGCGTTGGGTTCCGTCCCATCAGTTTCCTGAACGCATCAAGCTGGCGTGCCAACTCGTCTCTCACCGCCGCGGGATCGTCCAAGCGTACCACATAATTCGTTTGCACCCACTGATCTGCCTGAAGTTCCCATTCCCCAAGTTCAACATGCAATCCCACACTGAATCCAGAATCCCCGGCGGCATATTCCGCCGCAGCTTGTGCCGCCGGTCCACGCACCATCAGGCTGGCGCTGGTTAATACCCCGTGTTCCCGACATTGAATAATGCCGCGATTGGTTTCGGGGCTTAACCCAAAATCGTCCGCATTGATAATCAGTTGTTTGGATGATCCGCCGGCGCAGCTATTTGAAGAAGCATTCAACATCCGATTTGATCCATTACCTGCCCCAACACCTTTTCCGCGGCAAAGTATTCTTCCGCGATTTGCCTGGCCGCCCGGCATTGACCGGCGTAATCGGTTTCAATCGCATCAACGGCAGAGAGAATATCATCCATCGTCTGGAATGAAAACAATCCTTTCCCGGTTGGCAGATGGTTGCTGAAACCGGTTTCCTGATTAATCACAGGCCGCCCGGCCGCGAGATAACATGCACTGCGGTCGCTGAACCATCCGCTTTTGAGGCGAATGTTCTGATCTTTGGCCACTGTAAATTCTCCACGCGATTGCCGGATGTACGCGTTGTAACGGTGCATATCTCTTGATATTTCTACCGGATCAGCCAGATGCCACCGGTGTGATTCCAGCAGTTTTCGGGTATCAGCGTCAACACCGGCGGCCAGTTCAAACGCGGTATCACGGCGCTGCGGCAGATCAACAAATTTAAGGAATTCGCGATCCTTTGACCAGTAATAGCTTTCGTCCTGGTAAACGATGTCCCGTCCCTTATTCTTCCAGGTTGCAATGGTATTAAAAGCCGCACCCGATTCTGCCGGCAGCGGTTCCCACAGTTCCAACAGCACCGGCTGTCGCGTGGGCCGCCAGTGGTATCTTTCTGCCGGCAATCGGCAATCCGGGAAACCGAGATTTTCTCCGTAGGTAAAGTGGTGCGTAAATAAGTCCAATGCGGCAATGGTATCTTGGTGGCCCTGTGCAATGCGAATCTGTGAGACCACCGGATCGGTTTCGAGATACACCCGCACCGGACAATTCAGATGTTCCTCCCGCAGTTCCTGCGCCCCGGTAACATTGATCATTACATCCGCCGTCTGGTAGAGATCCGCAATCTGATTTTCAGTCATACCGTAGCATTTTCCGCCCTCATAATGTCCGCGGAACGCCCAGCGGTCGGACAGACCATGCCGGCTTAAAACCGGTGCCACCGTATTGATATTGGCTGTGGCATCCGGCGAACAATCCCGGAGATCAGGGTTGTAAATCCAGCGCGCGGAATCTTCGATATAATAGGGATCGTACCCGAGTTTGCGCAAACCCAGCAAAAAATGCAGAAACTGGTAGGTAACCCCGGCCAGTGGATACCAGAACAGAATTCCAAAAACAATTATCTTAGGTCTCGTCGGTTCAGCCACTGCTGTTCTCCTGCTGGCGCAACGCGCGTACGACTCGCGCCGGATTACCCGCCGCAATACAGTATGCCGGTATATCCTCATTGACCACTGACCGCGCTCCGATGATGCTGCCCTCACCGATGTGAACCCCCGGCAGGATACAGCAATCAAAGCCGATCCACACGTTGTTGCCGATCACCACCGGGCGGGGATTAACGGGAGCAAACAATTGCCGATTACGCGTTGCGGCATAGGCTTCGAGCATTCGCCGGCGCGCGGCGACATCTTCCGCGGCGCGGAAATTATCCATAATGACAACATTCCACGAAAGCAGACAGTGCGTGCCAATGGATACACGTTGATCACAAATCAGCCACAGGCCATTGAGTAACGTGAACGTGCCGACATGCAAAACCGCTTCCGGCCCCATATCAAACATGCAACCGATATACGTGGAACTGCTTTCGCCAAGAACGACCGCGGTATCCTTCCGGCTCCGGAACAGATGAAAGCTATACGAGGTCTCAACATACGCTCCATCACCGAGCAGCACATTCTCCGGAATGCAGCCGGAGTGCCAGTCATTGGGAATTTTCCGATCGGTCATGGCAACTCCACCGCGCGCGCGGGATTTCCAGAAACCTTCGCGCCCGCCGGCACATCGCGTGTTACGACGCTGCCCGGACCGATCCACGCACCGTTGCCGATATGCACGCCCTTGAAGATTGTTGCATTAGGCCCGATCCATACGTCATCACCGATGACAACCTCCTTGCGCTGCACGTCGGGGCGAGCCAAACCGTCCGCCGCCGGCGAGCAGGCCACGGCATCCGCAATTCTCAGCGCCGGAGCGATGGGGTGAAAATCACTGTCGGCGATAACGGCATTCCACCCGATAAGAACATAACTGCCGATGGATATGGATAATTCGCACATCAGCACGGCACTGGTAAAGCAACAGAAATGGCCGATTTTAATCCGGCCTTCCGGCCCAACCGAAAATTGCACGCCATCCATTGTGGCATGATCGCCAATGACCAGCGATTCAGAACCTTGCCCGCGAAATCGTCGAAACGCGGCCGTGCCCATGATATGGGTATTTTCACCCACATGAACACCGGCAGGTATTGTGCCGCTGTCCCAAACCGCCTTTGATTCCTGGTATTGACCGCTCATGAAACCTCCACCGATTGCCGATGCGGTTGCGATTGCAATTCATATAAATGGCGATACAGGCCATCATGCTCAATGAGCTGATCGTGTCTACCGGTTTGAATGATTTCGCCGCCCTGAAGTACAACAATTTGATCCACATGTCGAACCGTGTGCAGATGATGCGCAATAATGATGGTCGTCCGCCCCGCCATCAGCCGCTTAAGGGTAGCCAGAAGATCAGCTTCGGTTTGTGCGTCCAAGCCGGTTGTAGGCTCATCGAGCACAATGATGCGGGCATCCTTTAAAAATGCTCTGGCCAGAGATAATCGTTGCCGCTGGCCTCCGGAAAGCATCACTCCGCGTTCTCCGATGGTGGTATCAAATCCTTCCGGCAGTGCCTGAATAAAATCCCAGGCTCCGGCAGCGCGGGCAGCGGCATGAACCTCGTTCACCGTGGCGTCCGGACGCGAATAGGCAATGTTCTCCTGAATACTGACGTCAAAGAGCACCGGCTCCTGCGGCACAATTGCAATCTGCCGCCGCAACGATTGCAACGTCAGATCTCGCAAGTCGGAACCGTCCAGCAGTATCCGCCCCTGTACCGGGTCATAGAACCTCAGAATCAGCCCCGCCAGCGTGGTTTTGCCCGCCCCGGACGGCCCCACAATCGCCACCGATGAGCCAGCCGGAATTTTCAACCGCACATCGCGCAATACGGTCTGCTCGGGTCGGTAGCGGAAACTGACATGATCCAGTTCAATTTCTCCCCGTACCGGTGATTTTAATTCCACGGCCGTCGGCAAATCACAAATCAATGATTTTTTATCCAGAATTTCAAATACCCGAATGGCCCCGGCTACTGATCCCTGTATGGAAGAGGCGGTGTACGAAAGCGTTTCCAGCGGCTTGAACAACATCGCCGTATATCCCGCCATCAGCACGATATCACCGGGGGATAATTCACCGGCAATCACGCGGCGTGCCGTCATCCAGATGACCGCGGCAGTCCCGAAAGCCAATAAGACCGCCACCCCGCTTTGACTGCCGGTTTGCAGCAATGTCAGCCGCAGATTGGCCTTCAGGCTCTCGCGGGCCTGATTGGCAAAACGGGTTGATTCGTGCGTCTCGCGACCGAACGCCTGCACCGCACGGATCCCCCCCAAGGTCTGCTCCACGCGTGTACTGACACGGCTTTCATGTTCATGCACGCGCGTGGACAGCTCCGTTGTCGGCTTTTCGAGGCGGCGTACCAGCAGCAACAGCAGGCAACCGATAATCAAAGCGACCACCGCAATGCTCCAATCCTGCCCTACCATCACCACGGCAATGCCCAGAAGCGTCACGACAGACGCAATGCCGGGCACCAAACCCTCATTAAACAAGGACTGAACCGAATAGGTATCCCAGGTAATGCGGTACAGCGAGTCGCCTACGGTGGTAGCGTCGTGAAAACCTATCGGCATTCGTTGAATATGTTCAAAGACGCGACAACGCAGTTTGAAGACCATCCGCAGGCCGGACGCAATGAGCAACCATGTGCTTACAACGCTGATGGCCGCACTTCCCAGGCTGATCAGCAGCAGGGCCAGGCACAACAAAGCGATCAGTCCCAGCTTTCCATGACCGAACGGCACCAGATGCGCCATGAGATGTTGTGCGGCAATCAGAAACTCCGGTGGAGATTTCTTCGTGGCAACAACGTTCATGATGAACTTCAGCGGCCAGGGTTGCAAAAGTGCCAGCACGGACCCCGATAGCATCAGCGCCACACCGGCGATGGCAATGCGTATTTCCCCCACCATACATAAAGACAGCAGCCGCGCGGCCGTGCGGAACGCGCCGGGGCGGGATACCGGTACCGTTTCGCCTGGCGGATTCATCGATCATTCCTGACTTCACATTCACCGGGGCGGCATCGGCGAATATATTTAAAGATCACCGCCAGCGCCGCACCGGCATCCATCGATATGCGCAGGGCAATCACCCCGGCCACCACCAGTATGGGAATGGCGCCGGGCCAACTGCGCGCACCAAGATCAAACAACCCCAACGCCACGAGCGTAAAGAGAATCACCAGAATAACGCGAGGAAATGTCGGCCAGGTGCGCAAACGCACGAGTTGTCGTCCGCTGCCATGCTCTTCAATGGCCATACGCATGCGCAGGCCACCGAACGTACCGCTGCGGCACGCGATATCCCACCGGTCAAAATCACCGCCGCGCTGCACGCACAACCCCTCCTGCTTGAGAAACATTTCCAGATCATTCAAACGATCGTCGGCACCGCGCCAGGTTTCACTCCAGAGCACAAATTCCCGCGGCACAGGAATATCCAGACCGCTTGGAAACCGCATACGCCATGGCGATAAGCCACGTGAAAGCCGTCCGCGTAAACGCGCCACCGGTTGAATGAGGTAACACCACATGGTCAAAAGCCGCAATTTTAATACTGCCGCTCTTGTGCGCGGAATTTCATCAAAACGGCAGTAAAACGCGCCGATTACCGCCTGCGTGATGGTGGCCGCCATGGCCGCCATGAGCAACATGCCCAGCACCACCGGGTGCCAGTAGAAGCCCACCATGAACATCACACTTAAAGCCAGCACGCCCAGATACCATTCCGGTGTCATCGCCAGAGACGTCAGCACGCCTGGTGAGCCGTGGTAGACACTCTGAAACAATGCTCCACCCCACGAGCCATGATAAATGCGGCGCATGCCCCAATTTAGAAATTGCCACAGGCCGCGGCCATACAGCCGCCCATGCCATGCGATATGTCCAAAGGCATTGTATTTTTCCGGCCATTTGCGTTCCAGCATCGCTTCGGCTTTTCCGTAGTTCAACTGCTGTCGCCAATACGCCCGCAACGAATTGCGGCGCTTGTGCCACACCACGGCTGCCGGGCTGAAGCCCAGATGCCACCCCTGCGCCTGCAACCGCCAGCAAGCATCAACGTCATCCCCGGCAATGCGGAACAACGCATCAAACCCGCCGACAGCGCGCAAAGACCGGGTCAGAAAAGCCATGTTACAGCCGGGAATATGCTCGGCCTCCGTATCGCTCAACAGCACATGAATCGGACCGCCGGGCGAATGCGCCACGGCATCGGCAATATCGGCATCACCGGGGGGCGCAATGTTCGGTCCACCCACACCGACAAATCTGCCGGTGCGGAATGTCTCGACAAGAAAATGCAGCCAATAAGGCGTTGGACAAGCGTCGTCATCAATATAAGCGACTATTTCACCGGTAGCGGCCGCCAAACCGACATTGCGGGCGTTGCTGAGACCTTTGTTTTCTGATTGAATTAATTTTACCGGATACTGGCGCACAATCTCCGCCAGCGAGTCGGTTGAACCGTCATCCACCACGATGACTTCATAGTCAGAATATGGCAGTGCGCAAACACCTTCCAGACAAAAACGAATCGTGCGCGAGCCATTATAGCTGCAGATGATCACGGATATTCGGGGCCATTTCGCATCCAGCCGGAACGGCACGTTGGCAAAGGTATCTTTCACGGCGGTCAATGCCGGCTTCGGCTCGCGATCACGCGTGGTCAGGCCAAACGCCCAACCGGTAATTTCATTTCCCCCGCGGTACCATTCATCCGTCCAGGCAAACAAAAAGGTTCCAGCGCAGCCACTTTTAAATACCGACCGAATCTGCCAGCCCAGCGTTGCCGCCTGCTGTGCTTCTCCTTTGGATAAGCTGTCCAGCCCGATTTCCGCCAGCAACAATGGCTTATCCCCGGCAATATTATGCAGGCGGCTGATATATCTGCGAAGTTTATATTTCTCCTCCAGGTAGACGTTCATGGCCATGAAATCCAGGAAGGGCAGATACAGATATTCGGTGGTTGGATAATTGACATACGTAACCAGTGCGCCAGGGTCCACCTGCTTGGCCACGGTGTACAACTGCTTTAAAAATCGTTCGATTCGCCTGAACCCGTACCAGCGGACAATCGGAGCGGGAATTTCATTGCCGATGGCGAACGCCATTAATGCCGGATGTCCGGCGCACTGTTGTACGCCTTTTCGCACACGTTCGATGATGGAATCCCGCGTTCGCGGATGGTCCAGAAAGGCAATGTGCTGTTCCCACGGCAATCCCACCAGCACATACAAGCCGTGGCGTTGGGCCGCGTCCAGCAGCCAGCGGGGTGGAACCGTATATACCCGCACGCTGTTAATACCATGTTCGGCCATCATGGCAAAATCTTCATCCACCTGCCTGGGTGTGTGATATTCACAACCATCGGCCTCCGGGCGGAAGGGTCCGTAGGTTACACCCTTGATAAGGAATGGCTGGCCAGCCCGGCATAGAAATTTGCCATGAACCGACAGCCGCTCATCCGTTTCGCTGGAATAAACCACCGGCGACGGCGTTACTGTTAAAGGTGATAGAGTTGTCTGCGTCATTATCCACTACTCCTCAGCTCGTCCCACCGGAGGTCCCAATCCTCCATTATAGCACATATCATCGAATTGCCATAAGATGTGCCACTTCCAGGGCCACACGGCGGGCGGCCGGCATTTGATCGGAGAATTCCGCCATTGGAGCAGTCAGAGTTGCCAGATCACGTGACATGGCTTCGCGCTTTTCCGGATTGGATAATAATTCGATTGTTGTATTAATAATGGGTTGAACCGGGCCGTAAAACGGCATGAATTCCGGAACCAGTTCCCGATCAGCCAATATATTCACCAGACAGAGAAATTTGCTCTGAATAAGAAATCGGCCAACGAGGTTCCATTTCCACCAGGCCACACGATACAACACAATCATGGGCTTATGGTGTCGGGCAATTTGCAGTGTGGCGGTTCCGCTGCACGTCAGAACCAGATCCGCCCAACGGATAATCGCATCCGTGGCTCCGGAACGCACGTCAATTTTGGCACCGTACCGCGGAAGAAAATTGCGGATTTGCCACGCCCGATCCTCGTCCGCCGCCGCAGCCACTGCCGCCACAGCGGGAAATTTCCCACGCACGGCTAAAAAAGTTTCCAGCATCGGCGGCAGGTTTGCCGCAATCTCCGCCTTCCGGGACCCCGGCAGCAATGCAATCCGCAGGGCGGCTCTGGGTAAGGGAGGTTTCAGGTTTTCTGGATCCGTTTCGGCCCGGTTGGCCGCCTGATCAAACAGGGGATGCCCGACATATACGGTATGCACCCCCTGATGACCGAAATATTGCTGTTCAAATGGCAGCACACAACACAGCGTGTCCACCGTTCTGCGTACCACTTTGATTCGCCACGGTGCCCAGGCCCAGAGTTGCGGGGCAACATAATAACATATCGGGATGCGTAATCGTCGACCAAGACGCGCAATACGCAAATTCACCGTTGGCGAATCGATGGGAATAATCACGTCGGGCCGGTCTAGCGCCAATTCTTTTTTCAACCGCCCCAGCAAGTCCAGCCAATAACCGGCTTGCGCCACCGCGCCAACGAGCATGGCCGAATTCTTGGTCGGATCAGCAAACAGGCGACAGCCCGCCTTTCCCATTTTCGAGCCACCGATCCCGATGAACCGCGCTGTGGGGAATTCACCGCGCAAGGCCTCTATCAACGCGGCGCCAAGAGCATCTCCGCTGTGTTCGGCTGCAGAAATAAAAAATACCGGCGAACTGATGGCTTATGACTCCTTCACGCCATATCCATGGCGAGCCTGCGGGTATTCACGCAATTCCACCGCCCGTACATACGCCCTGGCCGCTTCCGCGACGGCTGCGGGAACGGTGCCAAAGCGTTCGACAAACCGCGGAACCGTTTCACTGTAACCAAGCATATCATGCAACACCAGTACATGGCCATGACAACTCGGTCCCGCCCCGCACCCCATAACCAGACACGGCACTGTTTCCACAATCCGGCGGCTTACCCGGTCCGGCACCGCTTCCAAAAGCAGCATCTGAGCTCCAGCTTCCACCATGGCCGCACTTTCCCGCACCAGCCGATCGGATTCCTGTTCGGTGCGCCCCTGATAACGGTATCCCCCCTGCTGGACGGCTCGCTGCGGCAATAACCCCAAATGAGCGCACACGGGAATGCCTGCCATTGACATCGCCCGAACAATGCTTTCATGCCGCAGATCGCATTCAAGCTTGACGCAATCAACACCCGCTTCCGCCATGAACCGCTTTCCGTTAGCCACCGCGGCTTCCTCCGTGGCATAACTGCCAAACGGCATATCGCCCATCACAAACACATCCGGGGCACCGCGCCGCACCGCACGCGTCAGCAATATCATAAAATCCATCGTCGCGTGAATCGTTGAATTTTCACCCAGTACCGTTGTGGCTGCGGAATCCCCTACCAATAGTATCGACACCCCACAAGCTGCCAGGATTTTCGCGGTTGGAAAGTCATAGCACGTCAGCATCGCGATGGGCCGATTCTCCTGCCGCATCGTTTTAAGACTATTAAGCGTTATTTTGCTTCCGGTTCCCGATGCCGGGTTTGCGGTGGCAAGCTTGCGATCGACAGACTCTACAGACATACGCTGACTCTTTTTCCAAAGCCGATATTCACAAACTGATTATAACGAATTGTCCATGATTTGCCGTTGCAGGGCGTACAGCCGCATAAGCCATGACTGATCTTGGCACCGTCGTCGGCGATCCGCCATCGGTTGCGCCGGTGCGGTGATGCCCACGGCGATGCGCCCGTAAGGGAAGTCTAACGCCAGAAAATTGAACCCGGAGTATCGCAAGTAAATAAACACTACCTGACTCTCAACCTCACATTCCGCCGATCGATAAACACGGCACACGTCGAATCGATTCTGAAATCTCCCATTCCCATATCCGCGATGCCGCACGAGAGAATTCAGTAATGCAGCCAGTTTTTCGTTTGGGAATAGGTCAGCACATCCGGCTGATTGTATAGCTTCTTCAGGGAACTGCGATTTTCATATTGCGGCCTGACACGACCGACCCAACTTACCGCGTAATCCCAATAGACACCGAAATGGAATGACTTCTCCGCGTTCACCACGCCGCCAAATTCCGTCATGGCGATAACTTTATTGGAGAAATGCTTCTGGCAGTTCCACCACAATTTACTCAGCGGATCATCGGCGTTTTTGGGATATTGATCCACCCCGACAATATCCACATATTTATTTCCAGGATACCATGCGCCCGTACCCGCGGTGGTGTAAACCCAGATTAAATTATGCAGATGAAAATGGAAGGTCAGTCGGTTATACATCAATCGCCACAGCTTTTTGAAAGGCTTGGGGCCATGTGCTCCCCACCAGAACCAGCCGCCGGATGCTTCATGCAGGGGTCGCCACAGGATCGGTATACCCGCATTGTCAAATTTCTTCAGTTGCGCGGCAATGGCATCGATGTTACTGATCAATAAATGGTAGTTTTTGCCGCCGGGATGCGCCAATACCTCGGCGATATTAAATCTGGTTGATTTGGTGTAAAAGCCGGACCACCAGTGCGAGCTTACCATCTTTCCCTGCGCGTTGACGTAATTGTCCTTGATTAGCTCAGCCGGAGCATTCCAATGCCAGGAAACGGTAATGATGAATCCCTGCCGCGCAGCGCCGATGAGTTGTTGCACTTCATGGTGCGGATCAGCCCCATACTTCAACCGGGTGGGCGAATAATCCATCAGGTCGCCTCCGATGATCGATGGGTATTGCCCCGTTACTCTGTGCACATAACTGGCATCCGCGGCGCTGTAGACGCCAGTCAACATTCTTCGACCATACGCCATAACGAGGTGGCGCATCAATGATCGCGCCTGCGGCGTGGCATCCGGATCACTTAAGTGCGGACTTGGCCGAATCGGGGGTGGATACTTGCGGCCCGCGGTAAAGGTGATTGAATCAATGCTGAAATAACCCCATCCTCTGCCAATGGAGACCACATTTTTCCCCGCCTTTAATTCCACCAGCCCGGCATCAAAATTGGCGAAGCGGTCTGGCGAGGCGGGAAACATGCTCGAATATTCACTTCCGTTGATCGTCAGTGAAAAGCCCTTTTTCCCCGGAGAACTGTAACGGATATTTGCGTCATACAACCCGGATTGCGGAACCTGGAATATCAGAATCAACCGGTCGCCGGGCTTTACAAAGCCTGTCACATAGTGCTTTCCTTGAAAACCGGGAATGCTGTCGGCCAATGTAAGCCCCTTCCGTTGACCACGCTCCGCAAGCTGAGAAAGGATGGGGCCGGCAGCCCGCACCGGCGAGAGCTGCAGCAGCGTCAGGAGTAACCAGGACAACGCAACCGATGCCAATGGCATTGGCTTCACCCGGTACCGAGACCGATCATGTTTATTTTTACTTCGATCAATGGCCTGCGAAGCGTGGCTACTATGATGGCGATTGCGCATCGTGATGATCTCTTTTATAAGATGAATGCGGTCATTCATCGGCGATTCCGTCAAACAATCAACGATACAGCGCCGTTTAATGCCCGCAAGCATGGGAAGCGCAAAAATATTTAGCGATAGCGCAATGCGGTGGCATTACGCATGAATTGCCGGAGTTGGCATATGTTGTGCGAGCCTGGAACGAAGATCAGATCATTTATTGCCATCCGGTGCGATCCGCGCGTAATTCAGCGCCGGGACGAAATGTTGACCGCAACCCAATGACCGGCTGCAGATCGGGCGTAAAGCGTTGAAGACGCTTAATCTTGAACCGCTGTTCGACACCGTACGGCACGCCAGGGCAATGCGGCATTTACCTCTCGGATCAGATCAAGCACGTTACGAGATTATTCGTCGCCGGATGGCCCGTACATGCCCGGAACCGGAACATCGTTCAAACGCAGATACACACACACGATGGCACGATGGTGAATAATGTGATTGAGGACAAAACTGCGGATCATCGCAGCCCGCGGCATCGCCAGAATCGGTTTACCGCCGCTTAGCAGCGTCCAAGTCTGACCGAACTGCTCATCTTTGGCCGCCAACAGTGCGCTTCGCGCAGCACTGACATTGCGATCGAAATGCCGCAATATATCGCCGCGGCTCGCAAGGGCAGGCACCTGATACGGTTGGCCGCCCACGGGAGCAAGATCCAGCGACGGCGATGTCAGTATAACGGTAAGCCAATTGACCATATCCGCGAGGTGATTGGCATTCCAGCCAATGGTGTGAGATTTTCGGTGCGGCTGCCACTCAAGCTTATCGTCGGGAATACGTTCCAGCACTTTGCGCGTATTGGCCATTTCCTGATCAAACTCCGGCAACATCGATTGGGCATAAGTCATGGGAAACTCCGTCAATAATTCAGAAAGAGATTTATTCGTCACGCGACACGGATAACAAGGCTCAACTGTGGCCCTGTCGCATGCCTGCGTAACGCCGAGCACCGGGCGCAAGACACCAATGAACTGACCCGCAGTTTGCAATCAGTCCGAGGTGTATCTTAACCTTGCCGTCCCGCTGCAAGCAAGTTGCCTTTTTTACCGGTTCGGTCGGTCGGCCGGCGACTGCTGCACGACATGCACCATCCAATGCACACCAAAGCGGTCGGCAACCATGCCGAAACTGGATGAGAAAAAGGTCTTTTCCAACGGCATAAACACGGATCCTCCGTTGGAAAGCGCTGTAAAATATTCTTTGGCCTCCGCATCACTTTGAACATTCAGGGAAAGCATGATGCCCTTGAACGTCGGATTTCCAAGACTTTTGCCATCCGACACCAATATTACCGTTTCACCTACGCGAACGGCGGCGTGGCATACTTTTTCCCCCAGATCCGGCGATGGTTTCCACTTCTGTGGATCCGGATCAGATGGAATTTCCTTGTACCGCAGCAGCATGAGCACTTGAGCGCCCAGGGCCGTACGATAAAACGAGATCGCTTCATCGCACCGCCCCTCGAAATTGAGGTGGGGTTGGATAAACATGATGTCTCCTTTGAAAAATACCGGCCATAAAACCAGGCCGTCGAATCAATGGCTTTCCGCATCAGATCGCCATGGAATCAAGGTCCGCAATCCGCCATCACGCAGATAACCCAACCTTCGCACTTTGGCACAAAAAAAGGCTCTGGCGTTCAACCAGGGGTAAAAGTCTGTACCATAAACTCATGCGGAATTCAGGGGGGGGCTACCTCCATATACGGTGCCAGGGCCGCCAATTGACTGGCGTAGATCTTCGGTGGCGGCTGTTCCGGAAGATGCAGCCCCAGCTTATTGAGCAGCAATTGCTGCTCCGGTTCCGGTTCAGTATGGCGGGCCATCACAAGACAGCGCCCGTCGTTGACCGGAAGATGCACATCAATCATCTGGATTGCGGCAAGTTGCTCAAGCACCGCACGGGGTGTCAGGCCCGGTGCGTGCTGGCGGGTGCGCATCTGCAGGGTTGCCGTCAGGGCGTATCCCATGAACGCCACGAAGATATGCGCCTCCACCCGGGGCTGAACCTGATGATGAATGGGGCGAATATTCAAATCACTCTTGAGGCATTTGAACGCGGCCTCAATATTTGTCAGTTGGGTGTACCGTTGCCAGAGCACTTCAGGATCCTCCGCCTTCAGGCTGGTGCGCAGAAGGTAATGGCCATCAAGTCTTTCCGCCTCCTTGAACTCCTCCGTGCGTAAACGGTAACGGAATGTTTCACGGGTCACGGGTTCTCTGGCCTTGGGAATCTCAATGGCCACCAGTCCCGCAGCGCGTCCGGCCTCGTGCCGCAGCACCCCGATGCGTTGTAATAACTGGTCCCGATTTGGCAGGCTTCTGCGCAGGGCCAACAGGCCCTTAAAGAACCGTCTTAATTTCCTGCGACGAATAGCCACTTCCTTGTCCTGCCGCCCGACGCTCTTTGCCAGAACCCAGAGTTCCAACGCATCCTGCGAGAGCTTGACCTCCACACCGTCGCGAACCTGCTTCCATGGCTTATCCAGAAGTTGCCGCTCAAGAGCACGTAGTTTTCCCTTGGGTGTGCCAACGAGATAATCAATGCCACGGTTCCGCATCTCCGCCAGAGTCTGCTCGGTGGGAATCCCGCGATCCATGATCCACACCCGCCGGGCCTGACCGTACAGGTCTTCGATGTTTTTGAGGAATGATGAAAGGGTGGTTTTATCCGATGTATTGCCGGGCATAACCTCATACGCCATCGGCAAGCCGTCCGGGGTCACAATCAACGCGATGACCACTTGCCGACAATCCGGACGGCCATCACGGCTGTAGCCATGCTTGGCCATGGGAATCTCCTCACATAATCCTTCAAAGTACGTGCTGGTCAGATCATACAACAACACATCAAACGAGACGCTGAACAAGTCCCTCCAACGCCTCTGCAGGTGCCGGAACAAATCCGCACGATGTTCCATAATCCGATCCAGACAACGGTATAACCGATCTTTGCAGGCCACTGCGCCATCGACATCCAGGAGTTCATCCATGGCACTGCGATTAAACCACTGGCGATGCAGGCGGAACTCGCTGCCCGGTGCAATGAGTCTATTGACCACCAGCAAAGCCAGTACCTTCTCCCACGCCACACCTGAACGCCCATCGGCCATCAGACGCGAACGCCAGAACTGATCCAACTGCAACTCGCGCCACAGTTCACAACCCAGCCAGCAGTCACCATAAAACCGGGGACGGTGAAGCTTGATCTGATTCAAACAGATCGCCACGCTGTTGAGCTGGTCCGGGGGAACCACTTCGGGCTCGGCAAACAGCGTCATGGTTTGCATTTGCCCACGCTGCGGATCAAAGACCCGCAAGGCTCTTTGCCAGGACTCCTTCTGCGAACTGGTGAGTTCGCCCAGATAGGCCACCTGCCGCTGTATCCATCGCCCCTCGGCGACGCACCGCTTCTCCATCACGCGATGATAGGTGTGCGATTTCCCATTCTTCTTGCGATCACTGGCACTGATGAACATGGGTATTAATATCGCAAACAAGGCCCCAAAAAGACAGTAAATTTCCCCCAAGTAGGTCTGTACCAGAACGGTTTTGAAAAAAAACACCGCTTTTTGATAGCGACAAGGCCCTTTTCCTATTTTTTTCGATCAAAAACACACGCAAAGTGCGAAGGTTAGGTTAGAAATAATGCTTTCGGCCGCGCCTGCCGATGGCGGGGCAGAGCATTGCGGGCGAAACCGTCTAAAACAATGGAATGTGTCTTTTGATCAACGATTGTAACAGCCGGTGCCGGTTGTGTATGGCCGAGTTTTGTCCAACAATCGCGGCCACGAAATCATTCCGACTTGGGCTGGAAGCCTACTGCGTAGCGGTAGAAAATGCGTGAAATGCGGCGGGCCAGGATGACGACCAGGCCGTTTTCGACAGCTTGCGGGCTTTGACTTACAGCCGTGGAGGTGGGAATGCGGGCAATGATGGATGCTCCGGGGGAACCGTCTTTCGGCCAGAGGCGATTGCCGTTTTCATCGACAACTTTTACCATCGCGTCCGCACTTCCTTTGGTCAGTTGCCCCGCACTTTCGAGCGTGATATCAAAGCGTTTCACGTAGATATAAATAACATCATTGGCATGGACCGCATGGGCGATGTCCGCAATTCCCATGGAATGGTATTTCTCCGGGTTTTGTCGCTGCAGAGCCACAATCCGGAAGGCCGGTACAAATTGATTCGCGCATTTGTGAGAATAAAGCGTTTGATTTACCAGTGTCATCAACGTGGCCATGGCATGAATGCTTAACTGGCTGTTGGCGGATGTATCGATCAGCACCAGAACCCGGTTCTTCACGGGCAGTTTGTAAAGTGCCGCATGAGAACCGTTGCCGGCAAAAAGATAAGCCAATTCACATCCGCCCAGACAAAAAGCGGTCGTGATCATCAGCGTGGCCAGTAAAGTCGCTTTGAGATAAAATGCTTTAATTCGCATAGCCATTGCCTCGATTATGCCAGGTGTAAAAGCAGCGTGCCAGCAGGGTGCTGAATCGCTGCAAAGTATTCATACGTACCGTATTGGCATCGGTGTTATATCCCGGCAGTGGCCCGCCCTTTGGCCATCTGGCATCAATATCCGTGTGAAACACTTCGCCATCACCTGGAATGTTCATGTTGTAAACGGCAACATGGGCCGCGATATCCCCTTGCAGAACGTAATTGGTCTGCTGGGAGTGCACCGTATAATTCAGCAATTCAATGTACACCACGCGCGAAACGCCGAAATGCCGGCCGATGGTTTTCACGGGTAAAACATCCCAGTTGGGATTGGCATTCTGGTAGTTCAATACCAGGTGATAATCCAGAATATGTGCCTTGGGAAGATGCTTTTTCAGCGCTGCGGAAACAAATGCGGAAACTTCCTCCTGCGCCTGCGGATAGGTGAACATGGTTGAGGCATCTTCATATACCACAATGGCCACGCTCTGCTTTTCCAACCCGCGGTATTGCGGCTTTACCGCAACGCCCATGGCGTTTTCAGCCGCCAATCCAAGAAATGTGCAGCCGCCGATTCCCATGAACAGCACCAGCATGGTCAGAACCATTGCCACGCCGCCGGGTGTCATGTATTTAACGTATCGAGTTGTAGGAAAAATAATATTCATTCGTTGTTCCTGGCTATGAACTACCCGCTATGCCTGATTCTTCCGCACGCGGGCCGGTTTTTCAGTCCGCTGTAAGCTCGCCAAAGCTCCGCCAAGTGGGGATTCTAACCGTGGTGACGGAACCATGCACTCATAATAAAAATTTTATATCCCCATGCGCCCAATATGATCGCCGCAGCGCAGATCAGAATCTTCCACCGGTTCCATGCAAACCAGAAGAATGATGGGCCATACCATTTGCCGGTGGTCACACCCAGGCCTCCGACGATCACGCTTGCCACCGCCAGAAAACCGACCATGGCACCACCGGGCTGTGTTGCCAGAGCTGTGAGCCATTGTCCATGGGCGACATGGGATACCGCCGTGGTGTAGCCGCAGGTAGGGCAGGGCCAGCCATATTCGGTATAAAATCCGCAGGGTGGCAGGCCCAGTTGCGTATGCGTTGCCAGACCCGCGGGGCTGGGATTCAAATACACGCCGATTCCCAGCATCGGTACAAATACCAACAGCAGAAAACCGGACCACAATCGAATGCGATGCCGATACGCCCATGCGTATGGACCGCTTAATTCAATGGGAAATTCAGGTTTTTCAATTACCTGCGACATGACAGAGATTATACCGGACTTGCCACTGGACAAACAATCGTCATCCATGTGCGCCGCCCGGCGCACCGTTAAATTTGAAAAATGGAACGGGCCTGTGACAGATTCTGCAAGGCCTTAATGGTCCTGATCCCTGGCTTTTTAAGAGCCTATTTGGAAACTCCGCCGGGAGTGCCTTGGGGCGGCAAACGGCCGTCTGCGGCGTCCTCGATCCTCAACATATTCCGGAATATGCTTCGGATCTGGGTCCTTGCATCCATCCATTTGCCCCCCCAATCCACCCGCATCGGACTTTCCAAACAGGCTCTGACTCTGTCGTTACCGGCATCATCGGCCAAATCCATACTCCAATCCAGCTCGCCATCACATATGCCCGCCGTACCCAAAACTAATTTGCGCGTTGCTTCCCGGCGCGGGGCCTGTTGATTTAGTCATTTTTTGCGTACCGTCCAATATTCCCCCTTACGCCGCGCTGGGGTGAAAAAAATCCAGGCAGGACGCCTCCGGGGTGTTTTTTTCTTCCACGGCAAAAATTGACTGCCTGATTGTGTTTTTTCCCGGTTTTTCACCTGGGCAGGTGCTTTCGGCACCGCTGCCGGGGCTTATGCCGGGGCCACACCCCCTTTCACGGCTGATTCTTGGCGCAGTGCCGCCATGACGCTTATGAGCTTTTTGAGATTGAAGGCCGCCGTTATCCAACGCCACTCCATGCGTACCTTGTTGATACCACGGAGAAGGAACTGTCGAACATTCATGACGTTCTTGATAATACCGAACGGGGATTCCGCCACCGCCATGCGTTGGCTGTAAGTTTCCTTGCCCGCCGGGGTCTGTATCCGCGCCGTGGCGCGCTCCCGCACCGCATCGTATTCATCCCGGTAAACCCGCCGTTGTGTTTGGTTCTTCCGGAGGCATTGGCTGGCCAGTGGGCATTGGTGACATTGACCGCATTGATACACCCGGTAAATGCCTCTGCCGCTGTCACGTTGATAGGTTGTCGTTTCGTAGAAGCTCAAGGCCTTGCCCATCGGGCAGTAATAACGATCTGCGGATGGCTGATAAATAAAAGCCGCCTTATCGAGTACCTTGGACTGGGCATTGATCGGTAAAGCCGCCCGCTGGCTTTCTTCCACCGCCACTGTGGGTTCTTCACGCACAGCCGGATTATTTTCAAATTCCTGCCGGGCCGGGATCAGGGCCTCAATCCGGCGTTCTTCTAGACCGGCCAGATTCGGGCCGCTATTAAAGCCGCTGTCGGCTAAGACCTTTTCGGGTTTTTCACCATATTGTTCTTCAATACGATCCATGGATGGTATCAGGGTCGCTTCTTCATTATTGCCCACCACCACATCGGCATCCACGATCAAGCCCCCCTTGGTCTCGGTACTGGCCATGGGAGTGTAATTCGGGGCGTAACCCCCTTGCTTATTGGGCAATACTCGGGCATCCGGGTCGGCCAGTGGAATCTGTGGCCCTTTCGCCGATACATCTGAACGCGATCCCCTCTTATCCTGCATGGCCTGTAATTCCGCCTTGGCGTACTGAAGTTTGGCTTTCCGTTGCTCCAACGTATGCAGATCAGCCGGAAGTTTGCCGGAACCCGTCGGTTGGGGGCCAAAAAGCTGCCGATCCCGCTGATCCTCCTGCTCCGCCGTCTTGAGCAACTCGGTGATCTGCTGGTCGATCTGTTGCTCCAATTCCTCAATTTTATTCTGCCGGGCCGTGTTATACCGGGCATTATTGGCCCGTACCCGCGTGCCATCGGAACATATCTGGTTCAGGCATGCCACCCCCATACCCCGTGCCAGAAGGATGATGTCACGAAAGACCTTCTTTAATTCCTTGTCAAAACGTGTGCGGAACTTGGCAAAGGTACTATGGTCAATCTGACGCCCCTCCACCAGCCACAGAAAGTCCAGCCGGTTGGTACAGGCATCCTCCAGCTTCCGGCTGGAACGAATCCCCAGCGTCAGTCCATAGAGAATCGCCCCGGCCATCACCCTGGGGGCAATCGGCGGCTGCCCGGCGACAAGAACATACCGCGACTCCCAGGCCGACCAATCCATCTGCCCCAATACCTCATCGACCAGCCGTACGGAATGGTCCGAACTGATGGCGGCATCCAAGGTGAGCGAGAACAGCACCGCCTGTTCTCGTATCATAGGTGCCTGATTCCATCGGATCATGGTGGATTCTCCGTCAACAACAACCATCCCGGCACACTGTCGGCGATGGCGTAGAGCAGTATACCATAACACATAGTGTAATGCAAATGACTATACTACTAAATATAACTATTCCACAAAGGCGAATCGGGCTTGAACAGACCGGGCTGCAACAGGGTCGGCCCGCTCCGGGGCTGAGACTGAAGCTGGGCCGGCGATTGGACGTCGGGCTGGCGAACCGGGACGCCCGGCGGGCGAGCAAAGGCTGTGCCAATTAAATCAACAGGCCCCGCGCCGGGGCGGTTCATCCCATCCTGCCAAGAAGCTAATCCGATTTGCCATCGCAGATATCCGCTGCACCCACAAATCAGTTTGCCCATTGCTTCCCGGGTGAGCCGGGATTTATTACGCATCGGCCATTTTCTCATGGTGTTCGCATGCAATAGCATTTGTGTTGCGGAAGTGGTCACAAGCCCCGCGGGAACGGACAGGCTTGCCAGGCAGGCACAAATTACAATTTTCCGCTAAAATCCTCTGCCATGTCAGAAATACAGATACAACTTCCACCGTCCACCGCCATCGCTTATCCCGTATTGGTCGGTTCAGATCTGCTGCCGGAACTTGGCCAGCGGGTCAAACAACGCGCGCCGGCTCCGTCGTGCGCATTGATTTCCGATGGCCATGTTGCCAAGCATTATCTTCCCATCGCCAGGAGTTCTCTGGAGTCCGCCGGCTATCGGGTTTGCAGCTTTGTATTTGCCGCCGGTGAAGCCAATAAAACGCTGGCCACCGTGAGCGCGGCGTATGATGCGCTGCTGTCCGCCCGTCTGGAGCGCTCCAGTCCGGTTATCGCATTGGGTGGCGGCGTAACGGGTGATCTGGCGGGGTTTGTCAGTTCCACGCTGCTGCGCGGCGTGCCATTTATACAGGTGCCCACCACGCTGCTGGCGGCGGTGGATGCCAGTGTCGGCGGCAAAGTGGGGGTGGATCATGCCATGGGAAAAAATCTCATCGGTGCGTTTCATCAGCCCTCGGCTGTGTTTACCGATGTCAGCACATTCAAGACGCTTCCACCACTGGAAATTCAATGCGGATTGGCGGAATGTGTAAAACACGCCATTATCAAAGATGTCAAACTCTTTGATTTTATTGAACATCATCTTTCTGCTATCAGCGCCTGCGATTCCGCGGCGCTGGCGGAGCTTGTGGCATGGAATGTGCAGATTAAAGCCGCCGTGGTAATGGCGGATCCCTTTGAACGCGGGGAACGGGCCTTGTTGAATCTGGGCCATACCTTTGGCCACGCGCTGGAAACGCTGGCCGGATACGCCAATTTGGCCCACGGGCAAGCGGTGTCTTTGGGGATTGTGGCGGCCTGCCACCTCGCGGTGCAACGCGGAGAATTCCCGCCCGCTTCGGCATTGGCGGTGGAATCTCTGCTTAAACGCATCGGCCTGCCCGTGCGAATCGCGATTGCCGATCCGGCGGCGGTTTTGCGGGCCATGGGCAGCGATAAAAAAATTATCTCCGGCCGCCTGCGATTGATATTGCCCACGCAGCAGATTGGAAAAGCCCGCATTGCCACGGACATACCCGAATCTCAGATCATGCAGGCCATCGGCTATATTCAGCAGCAGGGAGCTTTGCCGCATGAGTGCCGCTGATTCAACATCCGCCGCCAGTGAGCCTTCCCCGCAGCGCCTGGCCGCGTGGATGATGCTTTCGCTTTGCAATGGAATCGGCCCGGTTCTGCTGCGGCGCTTGCTTGATGCACTGCACACGCCGGAAAATATTCTCTCCGCCTCCATCAGGCAGTTGGCTGAGGTGGATGGCATCGGCCAAAGCCGCGCCCAGGCCATAGCGCGTGGCCGGGAACAAATTGATGTCAATGCTGTTTTTGCGGATTGTCAGCAGCGGCACATTCGCATTATCTGCCCCGACCATGCCGAATGGCCGCCGGGCCTGACCCGCATACCCGATCCGCCAACCGTGCTGTATATCCGCGGAAAAATTCTGCGTGACGATATGCTGGCTTTGGGAATTGTCGGGGCGCGCCGCTGCACGCTCTACGGCCGGGAGCAGGCTGATAAATTCGCCTCCGCTCTGGCGGGCGTGGGTGTGACGATTGTCAGCGGCGGAGCGCGCGGCATCGACACTGCTGCGCACAGCGGCGCTTTACGGGCCGGCGGTCGCACCATTGTGGTGCAAGGCTGCGGACTCGGGCATTGTTATCCGCAGGAAAATGCCGAATTATATGATCGCATTGTGGATGAAGATCGCGGCGCGATTATCAGTGAATTACCACCGGACCAACCCCCGCTGCCGGAGAATTTTCCGCCGCGCAACCGCATCATCACCGGCATGTCGCTGGGGATTCTGGTGGTGGAAGCCAACTTGCGCAGCGGTTCACTGATCACCGCCCGGCTCGCCGCTGATGATTACGCCCGGGAAGTCTTCGCGCTGCCGGGGCGCGTGGATTCCGCGGCCAGCAGCGGTACGCACCATCTGATCAAAACCGGCGCAGCGGCGCTGGTGGAATCCGTTGATGATATTCTCCGCGGTTTGGGACAAACCGATTTGATACACCCGCCCGCGGATGAAATGGCGGCGGAAATGTCAAAACGCCGCCCCGGGCGACGGCGCGCCGCTACGCCCGAAGAGCCAAACCTGTATGCGCCCTCGGCCGCCACCGAAACTCATACGCCGGCCATGCAATTAACCGCGCCGCAACAGCGCATTGTCGCCTGCTTTTCCGGTGAATCGCTGGATGTCGATGAACTCTGCGCAACATCGCAGCTCCCGCCGGCGGTGATTATGGCCGAATTGACCTGCCTTGAAATCTCCGGCATCCTTCGTCGGCAGCCCGACCGTCGCTATATTCTCAACCCGGAAACAACAACGAATAATGCCCGGCCAGCCTGACCGGATCGTCATATCGGCTGCGAATGCAGCGGGCATTTTCGGCGTGACCGCTGCCCGATGCGCTGCGCATCCCGGCAGCACGCTAGAGAATCCCACGCAAGAAAATGCCCATCCGCCCCAGATTCATCACCGCCACCCCGGCAGGGGCGGCATCGCAGAACTTTCATGTTTGGCTTGCAAAAAGCGGATAATCATTCCAACCCGGGATTGTAAAAGTGGCCCATTCAGTGAGATATCATTTATCTCCGGTTCGGCTTCAGGCTAAACCAATATTTAGTATAAGCAATGGCGTGTTGGAAAGAGTATTCTGTCAGGACCCATTGGTTGAGGAAACCCTACGGAACAACGGCGTTACCGATGACGCTTTGCGGGAGACAGAGTTGGCTATATTGCGCAATGCCGGCTCTACCATTGCGGGAACCGGCGGGCTTAAGAAGATTCGGTGCCATAGCCGGGACCGCGGTAAGAGCGGTTCAGTCCGGATTATATCTGCCGATTACCCGCATGCCGGACGAACGTATATGCTGGCCGCCTTCGGAAAAGATGAGAAAGATAATCTCAGCCGAGGGGAGTGCCGGGCTCTTTTCAAGCTGAAACGCGACCTCGATGCGGCAGTGGAAAAATGGGTGTCTCATGATAACAGCTAAGAAAAAACGCGGCGTGAATCCGGCTTTTGAGCGTATCCGTGCCGGGTTAAAAAATGCAATTGCCCACGCGGAAGGCCGCCGGGTCCTGACGGTGCGAGAGGTTCACCTGCCGCCGGCACCGCGCCCGATGACCGCAGCGCAGATCGCATCGCTGCGCGTTGAGGTCCTGGGGGTCAGCCAACAGGTGTTCGCCGGGATGCTCAATGCCTCTCCCAAAAGCGTCCATGCCTGGGAGCAGGGCCGATCAAAACCCGCCGGAACCACTCTGCAATTTTTGCGCATTTTGGAACGCCGGCCCGATATAGCGCGAGAATTGGTGGAAAAATAAATAACTCTCAAGCCATTGCTTCCGGGGGTATTCTATTGTGCTGCCGCCGTCGGCAAGCCCCCGCTTTCAAAAAAGAACTCTGCTTCCCAGCTTGTTTCCGCGATGGCGGTGGTGCCGTGGCTTTTCCGCTAAGCCGCTGAACAAGTGCGACAACTTTCGCGCTGCCGCCTTTACGGGCAAAGTACAATGCGTCGCGGTGTTTAACTTCGCATTCCCCTGCGTCCAGCAATAGCGCACCAACGCGGACCGGTCTTTTGGGAGATGCCACCCGGAGGTGCCGTGCCTAAAAGCCAAATGAAAAAACGCCGGGTGGAGATCGCGGCAGCAATCAGTGCGGTTCAAGGCTGGTTGGAAAAAGGCCGCGGCTCAAATCTTTTGGTTCATTTGGAAAGCGTGCATTTACCCCACCGCACATGCTATACTTATTTAAGAAAGCGGGTGACCACATGGGGTGTTTTCTCATACTTTTCGGTTTTTTCTGGCCGCGGGTGGTGCTGGTATTGCTGTGGCTGTTTTCAGCTTATCCGCAACGGGCGTTTCATGGAATGCTCTTTCCATTGCTGGGATTTATTTTCCTGCCCACGACCACACTGGGGTATGAATTGGCGATGAACTGGAGCGCTCATGGCATAACCGGTTTATGGTGGATTTTGCCTCTCGTGGGATTGTTGCATGATCTGGGCCACCTTGGTTATTCCAGCGGATGGAAAAACCGCCAGGCTGCGGCATAGCGGTCCGGCTTATGGTAAAATTCCATCATGTTGATTGATACACATTGTCATCTTACCTATGAAGGCCTGGAAGAGCGGCAGGTGGATGTTGTGCAGCACGCGGCATCGGCGGGCGTGAATCGCATGATCTCCATCGGCACACATCCGGCGGATCATCCGCGGGTACTGGAAACAATCGCCGCTTTTGGCCAGGTATTTGCGGCCCTGGGCATTCATCCGCATCATGCCGCCGAGGTGGCGGAGAATTTTGCCGATGAACTGCAATGGGCCATTGGCACTTCTCCCAAGGTGCTCGCGGTGGGCGAATGCGGGCTGGATTATCATGGCAACTCGGCATCCCCGGAAGTGCAGAAAAAAGTTTTTCTACGGCAGATTGAACTGGCGGAGCAATTGCAACTGCCGTTGATTCTGCATGTGCGCGACGCGCACGACGACGCCCTGGAGATAATGAAACATCATTCGCAGGTGCCCTTTGTGGTGCATTGTTTTACCGGCACCCCCGACCAATGTGCCCGTTGGATGGAATTACACGCCTATATCGGATTTACCGGTGTGATCACCTACAAAAATGCGCCCGATGTACGCGCAGCCTGCAGGCTCGTGCCGGAAGATCGCCTGCTGATTGAAACAGATTCACCCTATTTATCGCCACAGGCAGTTCGCAAAATAAAGCCCAATGAGCCGGCGTTTGTGGCCCACGTGGCCCGGCAGGTTGCCGCTGAGCGCGGCTGGACGCTGGAGCAAACCGGTGCCATAACCTCGGCCAATGCGGCGCGGTTGTTCGGTAGCGCCCTGGCGCAGTAGGTGCCTGTCACGATCCTGTCCCTATTAAAGTCGGACTTCGCATGGTTTCGGCTCCGGGCACGGTTCGGTTATGGCGGGGGCTTTTTCAGCAGTGTGCGAATCTCGGTTAATGATGCCGCAATGCCATCCATGTGCGGGTTCATTTCCAGCGCCTGCTGATAACACCGTTGTGCCTCCGGGAAATTGCCGAGCTACGCATGGCAATGGCCCATGCCCGCCATAGCGCCGAAATGTTGCGGCATGATATCCAGTGCACGGCGGCAATCAGCAATCGAATCGGCAAACCGCTCCGCCAGGTAGCAGGCAATGGCACGCTGATTATAAGCCTCGGCAAATTCCGGATCGGCCTGTATGGCAAGATTACATTTTTCTATTGCCGTTTCCAGATTGCCATGCTTGAGATGGTGCGTGCCGCACTTGAGGTAACAACTGGCGCGGCTTTTGCCGGCACGGAACCAGATGGCCCATAGCGCATCTTCCGCGTTTTGATGCACCTGCGGGTCGGCATCGTGAAGGGCGGCCGCCAGCGGAACAATCGCCTGTTTGTCGCCAAGCAGCGTTAATGCCATCACCGCGGCACGGCGAACTTCAAGCTTTGGATGGCGCAGAAATTCGCATAATTGTTCACCGCACCAGGAGCGTCCAATGCGTTCCGCCGCCCGGTTCAAATCACTACTGCGCACAAACGGTGCAACGACATCCAGAAATTCCTGCGCATCGTCACGGCTGAATGATTGTTCACTGGGCATCATAGCAATACTTCGTCCCGAATCGGTACCGATACTGCTCGTATCCGATCAATGTCCGCCCCAGACCGCCTTTCGTCCGATCAACGTGCGGCTGTTCCGCACCACTGAATTTATACTATTCTAGGCGGCAATGACATATTAAGACAAACCGATTTTTAAGCAGGCGCTCGGTACATCTGACATGGACCGGTAAACTAGAATCCGTTCTGGCCGCCAAAGGGCATGGCACCGCCACCTGTGCCAGAGTAGGAATGGGACTGTTCAATGGGGTGCGGGTCGAGAAAATATTGGCTTTTGCCCTGTACATTCTGATCGCGTCCGGTAAAAAGCTCTTCCTGGCAGCCGCCAAGCAGAGGCATGGAACATAAAACCGCCAGCGCCAGCACGCTCCGGACTTTGAATTTACATGAAACCTTATCTCGCCGATTCATTGTTATGAATCTCCTGAACCATTTCTGTACCATTCATTGTAGAGATTCCAGATGCTTTTGAAAGTGATTGCCCCACAAACACCCTCCAGCCGCAGAATGGAAATGCCTGCGGGCAATCGTGCGAATCAGGGTTGACATTTTACGCGGTGGCTTGCAGTGCCAATCTGTTGAGCACGCCGGCCCGTGCCAGATTCTGCCAATTTCTATCATTGGCTTTCCCGGCAACCGGGACCTTGTCGGCTTGTGGCGCACGGCCATCCATTGCGATTTCTAACACCAGGACGTTAACCCGCATCACCGCCCACAAATCAAATCGCCCGTTGCTCGTTGCTCGTTGCTTGTTAATAGTTGATGGTTGCCCCCTGTATCCGCGGCATCCGCGCTATCCGCGGCCCTCTTTCGCCCTCGAAGTAATAGTGCCGGCCCAACCCGCTGGTGCCGCGGATAGCGTGGATGCAGTGCATTGAGCACCGAGCATTTGGCATTTAGCACCAAGGTCTTGGAACATGAATCTTCACCTGCCGGCCCCGCCTGCCACCCCGCCGCGCCGGGGACCACCGAACATCTTCCACTAACTACTGGCCATCGGTCATTGCTCATTGCCTCCCGGCGCACCGGCATGTGTCCCCCGTATCCGCGTTATCCGTGAAACCGGTGGCCCTTCGTCTTCATGGAAGCCACGGAAACGATAAAACACCGCCCCGGCGCGCACGGGGTAAACCTCCTGCGCGGATAGCGCGGATTGTTCAGGAATTGGGCGAAGCATGTCTTACACTTGAAGCGCCAAAGCCAGTACCGTGGATGTCCCGCAACGGCGCAACACCACGCCAGTAGTGTGGAGGGGTGCGCCCCGTATCCGTGGCATCCGTTTCACCCGTGGTCCGTCGCATAAGACTTCCAAGCGCAATCCCGCACCGGTTGAAGATCCCGGTCGCTGTCCGCTACCGGGAAGTCAACCCACATGACCACTGATTCCACGGATTCAACGGATAAGGTAGCGAAAGGTGGTCTGCTTTTTACTTTCGGGCAATCGGCCCGGGGTTTGGCATTAGGTAGATCTGGATTTTATTACAATATGCGCCAGTGGTTGCAGAATTGGTCAATAAATTCAGTAACGGGTGCGGCGGGTCTGGTGGATTGAGTCCACAGGCAAATCTTTGCGTGCCGCAGAGAACTGGACGGATTGTGGTACGGATGCAAGCGGGGTAAGTTGCGGTCAAGAGCTTAAAATGTAACGCTATTTTCAGGTAGCCGGGAAACAATTGACAAAGAGGCGGAAGAGGCTGGCGGAGGACCTGGTGAGTTTGCAAGGAACAACGGTGGACGGACCGCTTGACAGATGTTGCTTACGAATGTAATCTATAAATCGCTTACAAATGTAATCAAAAAGGACGGTGATGAAAAACATTCCTAAGATTTCCGAAGCGGAGTGGGAAGTCATGAAGGTCCTGTGGGCTAAAGGTCCCTGCTCGGCCCGTGATATCATCCTGGCCCTAACGCAAGGTGATCCGGATTGGCATCCAAAGACGGTTAAGACGTTTCTGGGGCGACTGGTTGCCAAAAAGGCTATTGCGTTCGAAAGGGAGGGGCGAGCGTACCTTTATCATCCTTTGGCCAATCGGGCGGAATGCGTTTCGAAGGCCAGCGAAAACTTTTTAAAGCGGGTCTTCGACGGCGCGCTGAGGCCGATGCTTGCACACTTTGTGGAGAACAGGAAGCTTTCCGCCTCGGAAATTCGGGAACTAAGGCGGTTGCTTGAACAAAAGGGGGAACCATGAACGCGTTACCCGCACCACTGACAGCCTTTTTTTTCTGCCTGCTGCGGATCTCATTGCAGGCCGATATTTTGATTTTGCTGGTGTTAGTGGCGCAGTGGCTGTTTCGCAACCAGCTCTCTCCGAAATGGCGCTACGCGCTTTGGCTGTTGGTGGTGTTGCGTCTGGCGTTGCCGTGGTCGTTGCCTAACCCAGTCAGCGCCGTTGGCTTTTTTCAGCATCATCCGCTGGTTGCCCCGGGTATTGCGTCAAACTCGGCGACTACCAGGCCCGATCACACCGGGGCGTACAAACAATCCGTCCCACCGGGTGGCGGCGACGCGATGGTTTCGTTGGCAACACAGACCGCTACGACCGCATTCGCGTGGCTCGAATTCAGGCAGAACTGGTTGTTCGGCGCGTGGCTGCTCGGTGCAGTGGCGCTTCTGGCTCGGCTTCTGGCATCCGGGATCCGGATGCGGTGGGGAACCCGGCGCAAGCGGCCCTTAACAGACGCGGTGGTACTGGATTTGCTCGAGGACTGCAAACAAGAGATGAGAATTTACACCCCGTTGGCGATTATCGAGACCGATACCGCTACGAGTCCCGCTTTGTATGGATTCATCCGGCCCCGCCTGCTCCTGCCAGCCGGGTTGAGGAAGGCTTTTTCGATATCGGAGCTGCGTCATGTGTTTTTGCACGAGCTGGGCCATATCAAACGCGGCGACATCCCCGTGAACTGGTTGGCGACGTTGCTGTTGATCCTGAACTGGTTCAATCCTCTGGTTTGGTATGCCTTCCATCGAATGCAGGCTGACCGAGAATTGGCGTGTGATGCGCTGGCTTTGTCTTACAGCGGCGATCAGGAAAGGCAGGCCTATGGGCGCACGGTAATTAAGGCGCTGGAATTGTTTAGCCTTTCGGCCGTTTCGCCGGGCATGGCTGGAATACTGGAAAATAGGAACCAAATGAAAGCGAGGATTCGTATGATCAGACAATTCAATAAATCGGACGATTGGCCAGTGGCGGCGGTGGCGTTATTCATTAGCCTTGCACTGGTTGGGTTCACCGGTACTCAATCCAGCGCGGGTGCCGCGCCGAAAACCGCCGATCTGCACAACTCCGTCCCCAGGGCCCCTGCTGCGGCACGGGGCAGGCCGACGGTCGTCTCTACCTCGCCGCAGGTGGGGGCAATGGATGTGGATCCGGCCATTACCAGGATCACTGTCACATTCAGTCGGGACATGGAGAGGGGATTTTCATGGACCGGCGGCGGCCCGGATTTCCCCCCAAGTCCTGCTGGACAACGCCCATATTGGATTAATAAACGCACCTGTATTTTACCCGTCAAGCTTCAGGCCGCCCACTACTACCGGGTGGGCATCAATTCCGACGGCTACAGGAACTTTCGCGGCGTGGACGGTGCGGCGGTAAGGCCGACGGCTATTTATTTCACCACCCGAGGTGCTGGCCGACGATTACAACGTATGGCCGCCAAACCAGTGATCGTGGCACTTGTTCCGAAAAACGGAGCGCGGAACGTGAACCCGAATCTGGCGGAAATCCGCGTTACCTTCAGTGTTCCGATGGCGGCAGGATTTTCATGGACAGGCGGAGGCCCCGACTTCCCAACGGTTCCCAATGGGAGGAGGCCATACTGGAACCAGAATCACGAGACCTGCGTACTTCCGGTGAAGCTGGAGCCGGGCCACACGTATCGTTTGGGCCTCAACAGTCGATCCTACAAAAATTTCCAGAGCAGCGGCGGCGTGCCCCTGGTGCCGGTTCTCTGGAGTTTCACAACAAGGAAGCGGTAATGCTTGTCGCAGGCTCATGTGATTTTGACTGAAAATGGAGCGAATGATGAAAACCCGGCCAACCTCGGTGACGGTGATCTGTTGGATTTGGGTTGTCGTGGGGACAACGGCGATGATCTTCGTTCCACTAGCTCTAATGAACGGCCCGGCACCCCGCGCTTTGATGGATCGTGAAGTCCGCGCATTGGTCGCTGGTAATCTGCTTCCAGTGTCGGTCCAATGGGAAATAGGTTTCACAAAAATACTGGTGATACTTATCGCTGGCATTGCGATGCTGAGGGGACAAAACTGGGGCCGCCTTCTATTCACAATCGTGGGTGCGGTCAACCTCGTGATCACGTTGGCAATGGCTCCTGCTGTCTACACGACAGCTCAAATTCAAGGCATTATCGTGTACGTCGTGGTCGTCTTCTTCCTTTTCCGCCCGAAGGCTAATGAGTATTTCAGCGGGTCCCGGAGGCAGACCGCTGTGTGACACAGACGGGCTTCCGTTTATAGGAAAATAATCCGAACGGGGGCGGCGGGGTTAGTCGATTGGATCACTGTATCGGGAATCTCGAGCCTGGAACTTGGAATTTGGCATTTGAAGCCTCGCTCCGGCGCACCGTGATTGATTGCTCCTCCCCGTATCCGCATCATCCGCGCTATCCGCGGTCCTCTTTCGCCCTCGAAGTAATAGTGCCGGCCCAACCCGCTGGTGCCGCGGATAGCGCGGATGCAGTGCATTGAGCACCGAGCACTTGGCATTTAGCACCAAGGTCTTGGAACATGAATCTTCACCTGCCGGCCCCGCCTGCCACCCCGCCGCGCCGGGGACCACCGAACATCTTCCACTAACTACTGGCCA
>JAJZJL010000113.1 GCA_021810145.1 Planctomycetota bacterium
GGAAACCGTGGCCTGCCTGGCGAATCAGCGTACCATCGCCCAGTCCCTGATTATGTTCGCACATCAACATAATGGTTACATGGTCAAGGGGATGAATAATGGGTACGGGGTGACCAGTAAACCAACAGCCTCCGACGGCGCGTATATGGGTGCCCCACAGGTCTGGGGTTATGGCTCGGACACGGCCGGAGGTTCTTTGAATTGGGATCAGGTGCTGGTCGTGGATAAGTATGTGACTTTTAACGTCCTGCAGGATCCGGCGGATACGCAGGATGATTACAACAGAACCGGAGATGGGCAGCTACGCTATTCCTCGCTCCCGCTGAGTGCAGCGCAACCGGACCAGAATCTTCCAGGTTCCTATCGCCTGAACGCCAGCAACCAGCCCGAGTACTATAATCCGAACTACTTGGGAGGGGCGTATGAGTCCCCTGCGTACAATGCCTACGCACTGAGCAGTGTGAATGAACCGTCGCAATCCATCGTGCTTTGCGACGGCGGATACCCACAAGGCTGGCAAACGCAAAATCCAATAATAGCTGACGTCGCAACGTGGGGATCTGGCCAGGAAGCTCTGGGTTATACCAAAAACCCGAACAAAGGAACCAATGATACCAGCAACATTAACACGACCATCCACTCCGGTGAATTTAATGTGGCGTTCCTTGACGGTCACTGCAAGACAATGAAATGGGCTGACACTTGGGCACCGGCCGGCCAGCCGACGATTGTGCCCGGCAAGACCAACCCACCGGTTTGGAATGCCGGAACCGCACCAATCACAACCGGCTGGCGGCAGATATTCAGCCCGGATTATCAAGACCAATAAAGATGATTTGTTCCTTTCTGCCATCCGGTGGTACAGCCATCGGATGCAACCAAGCCCCACCGGTCGGCGTTCAAACGCCGGCCGGTTTTTTTTGCCTCCGCACGCGGTTGCGATGCACGGATCCGATCAGGATTGAAACAGCAATGGCGCAAAGGTGGAAAGATTGCCGCGCCATACCCGCCAGGCGTGTTGGCCGGGCGTCCATACGGGTGTAAAGTCGATGCCTTTGGCGGTCAGCCACGCATCCAGGTTATGGTTGGCTTTGGCCACAATCGGATCCTGCTTGCCGCAGGCGATCCAGAGCAGTTTGATGCGGGCATTATCGCTTTTATTCAAGGCCGGAAAAACGCTGGAAAAATTCGGGCCGTCGGTATTCATATATGAACTCATGCCTACAACCCATGCAAAGCGATTGAGATTATTCAACCCCACGGACAATGATTCTCCGCCCCCCATGGACAATCCAGCTATGGCGGTCTGATCGCGATGCGTTTCAATGCGGTATTGCCGGGCGATGCGCGGCATAACTTCGGAAAACAGCGTGGCCTGAAATTTCGTCAGATTGCTTTGATACAACCGCGGCTGACCCAATCCCGGCCCGGTACGGGAAATGACGCCCAAATCTCCGTAACCCAGGGGCATAACCACAATCATTTTCCGGGCCTTGCCCTGCGCGATGAGATTATCGAGAATAAAATTAGCCCGTCCCACTTTGGTCCAGCCATTGGCTTGATCACTGTAGCCATGCAGCAGATACAACACGGGATATTTCCGCGTGCCGGCGGGATCATATCCCGGCGGCGTGTATACATAGTAATCACGATTATCGCCGACGATTTTAGAATGGTAATAATGCCGCTCAACAATGCCGTGCGGCACGTTGCAATCTTCCCACAGCGATGGTGGATTTCCGGGCACAAGCACCATGCTGGCGGAATAAAACAGGTTTGGCTTCACCCACGGATTCAGCGGATCTAAAATGCGCACGCCATCAACGGTCAACGCGTAGCTGTATATTTCCGGTGCCAGCGGGCCTACCGTAACCTTCCACATGTCATGCGCATGTTTGTGCATTGGCGCTGGCGGTATGCCGCCCAGAACCAGCACCACCGATTTTGCGTTCGCATCGCGAAAAAGAAATGTAACGCGGCGATCGGCATGAACCACGGGCGAAACCGGCATTTGATTCCAGGATACCGCCGCCCGGGCCAGCGGCGAACTCCCAAGGGCAAGCACTCCCCCGGCCAGCGCCATCCGCGTGCAGAATTCCCGGCGATTGAGCAATGACAAAGTGTTTTGTGTTTCCCGTTGCATTGTGACTCCTCAACTTGAAAACCTTCGGAACGCGCCATGAGCAGACCGTGCCGATTTCCCGGCACCGTTGAACACGCGATAACTATACTCTTCTGATGCCCGCTTGAATAGCACCGGCACGGAAATCCAGGCCACCCTGCCCAACTCCGCCGCCGATACTGCTATACCGCCGATTGCGGCGCGGTGCGCCGCCGGATAACAATCCAAATCACCAGAGCCAAAGCCCCGGCAAGTCCACCGCAATAAGACATTAAATGGGCACAGAAATCTGTCATTTCCCGCCGTGCCACAAACCACCTGGATCCGGATCGCCAGGTATCGTAACCCCAAATTCCGCCCCCGATCGCCATAATGGCCATAACGCCGCAAATTGCCAGCAGCGGTTTAAGCAACTGTCGTGCGGATATGCGGGGGCTGCTGCCGGCCTGCGCGGTTATGGCGATCATCGAGCCAAGTACCGTAGCCAATGGAACCGTTGCGACAATTCCCCATGCGAACGCCAATACCGTTGGGCTGCGGCTGTGGAATATGGCCGGGAAACCCAAATCAGGATGATCAACATTGAAATAGGCGGGGTAAATACGTGCGGTAATCTGGTCGTGGATAATTCCGTAAACCGCCGCCATCAGCACCACGAGGCCGAGAATCCGGAACATTTCCATCCCCGCATCTGAAGCGGTGCTGCAGTGAGTATATTGCCCGTCCATCGCCACACCCGTTTCCTATTTGTGCCCGCATGCCGCGCACAACGGAGTAAAATCCTCCGCGAAATGAATGCTGAATATACCCCTGCCGCACTGCCCGCATGCCAGAGGCTCAAGGGTTTTGCTCATGGCATTCCAATAAACATTCAATTGTTTCTCCCCTTCGCGGCGCTGGGCATGAAGCGTTACCGCCAGCGCCGGAGCATCCAGGCGAACCAGCGCTACCGGGCGCAATGCGGGGCGAAGCGTATAGCGCTCACGGAGTTCCTCGGTTTTCCGCTGCAATTCCAGTTCAACGGCCTCGGTGCGGGCGGCGGTCTTATCCGGTTCGGCCATTGTGCGGCGATTACGGTCGGATGCGTCATCCAGCAGGGCGTGATAATAACTTTTGAGCCGTTTCATATCCCGGTCCATCCGGTCTTCCAGCCGGCGGATAAATCCCAACGCCTTCTCTCCGGCCACCGTCGCCGCCTGAGCCGTTGCCGCCGCAACATCAACGGTCGCCTGATCCAGCCTGGCGGGATGGGCATCGTAGTTATTCAGCGGATCAGGCAGGTCCAGACGGGCGCGGGTTCGGCTGTTGATCGTCACGCCAACGAGATCCTCCCATTTTTCATCGGATTCAATGGCGGCCGCAAAATGCCAGAACTGATATTCCACACGTTCAGAAGAGACGCCCATCACTTTCACGCGGGCATTGGGAAACGCGAAGGCCCGGGCTACAGGCTCATCCATGGCGGATTTTTTCAGATAAAGCGTGTCAATTTTCAGCGCCATGGCCGAGGTATCCCGCGGGAACAGCCCCTGCGCCCGCTGCAGGAACATGGAGGCCAGATTGATGGTCAGGCCGCGATCCGATGTTTCAGCGGTGATTTCGGTATTCTCCGGACATTCCAGTATCGCGGCCGCCTTCGGAGGCAGAACGGCAAATCCGCTTTTGAAATGCTCCGGCCACTCGATGAGTCCGCCGCCACTTTCCAATAGCGCGACGGCAAATGATTTCAATCGCCGGTCGATTGCGGTGGTCATGCAAAATCCTCCCCGAAAAGCGCTTCATCGAGTTCCCTGGTTTTCAGGTATTGGCCTTGCGCCTCGATCAGCGAATCGCCAAGGTTGGAAAAAGCGGTTTCCAGATCGTCCGCGCTGCGCGACTTGAGCCACAAATCCAGCACCAGCGATTCAAAATCTTCGCCTTTTTCCGTATTGCCCAGAATGGAGCCGATTTCCCCCACCACCAGTTCGAACATCCGCAGTTTATCATTGAGTACGGCGAGAATTTTTTCCTCCAGTGAACCGCGCGTGCAGAGATTGAATACAAATACATCGCGCGTCTGGCCGATGCGATGCACGCGCCCGATGCGCTGTTCAATGCGCATCGGATTCCACGGCAGATCGAAATTAATCAGCGTGTTGCAGAACTGCAGGTTAAAGCCTTCCCCGCCGGAATCCGAGCATAACATCACCGGAACATCATGCTTGAATTGATCAATGGCCAGTTCCTTTTCCAACTGGCTTTGTCCGCCGGTGAATAATGTAAACCGGATACCGTGGCGCTCCAGCAAGCCCGCGAGATGATCCAGCGTGGCGCGGAAATTTGCGAACACCAATGTCTTTTCCGAACGGTTTTTTCCCAGCAGTTCCAGAAGTTGTGTTTCCTTGGCGGATTGGTGCAATCCGCGGGCCAGTTCCAGCAGCGGTCCGGCCCGATGGTCCTGCAGGCCCAGGCGTTCCAGCGCCGGCCGAAGCGCCAGCGGATGGCTGCCCGCAGCCATAAGAATCGCGTTGATCTGCAGCCGGTTCAACGTCGGCAGATCATCGGGTGGATGCTGCCATAATTCCGCCAGGGCCGTCCATTTTGCCGCCCCTGCCGCATGGGTTAACCCGTCAACACCGGACGTTTCAACTGATTGCACAACACCGTCGGCGATGCTCGCCAGTACCGCCGATTCATCCACGGTGGTGTCCGTATCCTCCGCGGTTCCATCGGTATTATCGCCGATTGCTTTCGCATGCAGCGGTTGGCAGCGCCAACGCAGATACGAATCGAGGTGGCGATACAGAAGCGCCTCATTTTCCGTCGGAGCAAGCGCAAAGGTCTGGGCGTAACGGCGCGGCAGTTTAATATTGACCAGGCTGCGGGTATTGCGCACCATGACCTGCGACAACAAATCCCGCAGAACCCGCCGATTGCGCGGATCGCGCGGGTTGCCGCGCGTGACAAAATTCTTTTTGAAATCTGTCTCCGTCTTCAAGTGGCCCGGTTCCAGCAATGTCAGCAGATTGTACAGTTCGATGAGATTGTTCTGCACCGGTGTTGCCGTAAGCAGAAAAATATGGCGGCGCTTCAATGCGTTGACCAGTTGCCAATTGCGGGTGGAACGGTTCTTGCAATGATGCGCTTCATCCACGATGACCAGATCCCACGGCTCGGCGGAACAAAGCTCAAAATGGCGGCGGCTTTTGGCCAGCGAAAGCGACGCAATGACCCGTTGCCGATCCGCCCAGTCATGGCTCGTCCATCCGGATGCCGCGAGATCGCATTCCAAAGCGAATTTACCGGACAATTCATCCCGCCACTGTCCGGTTAACGGCGACGGCACCAGTATCAGCACGCGCTTGACCATACTGCGCAGAATGTATTCGCGCAGCAGCAGCGCCGCCTCAATGGTTTTGCCCAAACCCACTTCATCGGCCAGCAATACGCGGCCATGAAAATATCGCAGCACCTTGCGCACGGTTTCAATCTGATGCGGTAGCTGCTCCACGGCATGAAGACCGTCCAGACAAAGCAGTTCATCAAAACCTCGAAGCAGTTTGAGCTTCTCCAGTTCCAGCCGCAGGCGGATCATTTCAGGATCAGAACAGTAAACGAGGGAGAACGGCTCCGGCTGAGGTTCCGCAATTGGAATTCCTCCTGGAGTTTTGGATGCTTTTCCCACTGATTTTTTCGTCGCTGCAAAAGCGTTGGACCATAACATGATGAAGCTCCGACTTCCAAAAACTCCATGCGACTGCAGAAAGTTCAGTTTACCCAACAACGGAGATAAAAGACAATTTTTTGCATCAACGGCGAAAAAGGCAGGTCCCCGTTGACACAGCAGAGACCTTGCGAGATCTCGGCTTCGTGTGCATAATCAGATTAGCCGGTTAAACAGACACAACCTCCTAACAAAGGTATTTGCAATGAGCACAGTTTTGCAGCGCTCGGCGACCATGGACAAGAAGAAAATCGCGCTGGTCTTCTGGCCTAAGGTTGGCAACCAGCATCTGCATCTGGTCGGCATCCGCCAGTACGCGGTGGGGTTTTCCCACTGGGTCTGGAAGGGATTTTCACCTCTCAACTCTGCAATTTCCCTGATCCGGGCGTGGCAACCAGACGGAATTATCGGAATGTTGGAAACCCCGGAGCTGGCGCGGGCATGCAATCGGTTGGGCGTGCCAGCCGTGGATATCGGAGACCGGCTGGAACACCAGCCCTGTGTCCAGATTTGCGTGGATCACCGTAAGGTAGGGGAAATGGCTGCCAATTATTTCCTGGAGCGGCGTTTTCGAAATTTCGCTTTTTGCGGTGTTAAGGGAACGCACTTCTCGCAGGCACGGCACGATAGTTTTGTGAAAATATTGCGAGAAGCGGATATGCAATGCCCAGCCGCTTGGTTCACAATGGGTGCCGGGGTGCCGCAAACCACCGTCGCTTGGTCCCAGCCGGATCCCAAGTTGGCCCGGTGGCTGGCAAAATTATCCAAGCCGTTGGCGCTTTTCGTTAGCAATGATCAACTGGCGTTGACGGTTCTAAGCACCTGCTCGGAGGTGAACATCCGTGTGCCGGACGACGTGGCGGTGCTTGGCGTCGACGACGACGAACTGATGTGTACGATGGCCAATCCCAGTCTGTCCAGTATTCCATTTCCTGCCAAACGCGTGGGATACGAGGCGGCGGCGGTACTCGAGGCCATGATGAATGGAGAAGCCGCACCCGATGAACCGGTGGTCTTGCCCCCGCTACCCATCGTGGTGCGTGCCTCCACTGAACGCCTTATGGTTTCTGATCCGGACGTCATGCAGGCGATGGCGCTGATTCGCGCGAATATCGGCAGGAGGTTCCGCATTGCTGACATTGCCGAGAATTTGGGGGTTACGCGACGCACGCTGGAACGAAAATTTCGCCGGGAACTATGTAGCGGAATCCAGGATGTGGTACGCCGCTCTCGAGTGGAACACGCCCGAACACTGCTGCGGGAAACCGACATGACACTTTGCGCCATCGCTGCCAAATGTGGGTTCGTCAATCGCAGCTTTATGGGAGTGGTGTTCCGCAGATATACGGGCTTAAGCCCGGCTGCGTACAGAAGGCACTTGAGGGCCGTACAGTAATCATGGTGAAATCATAAGTCATATTTTAGAAAATCACATGTGACGGCTCAGCTTCTTGCGTAATTGTGCGAACGCCTTTCGCCACTTTGCCATCGGGGTGCACGAAAATAGCGGAAATCCATGGGTTTCATTGCCAAGTCCCATGTTCTCTCGCAGCATATTTTTCCGTGGTCGCGTTTAAGTGCGACGACGAACCACCGGCTTGGATTAACACCGTACTGGCGATTTTCGCCGCCGGCCGGCGCGCGAAACCCCACCCGGCCTTACAACTCTCTTCGCTCTGGCCGCCATTCGGGTTCAAGGGAGCAACCCAAATGGATTGCGTGCGGCCAAGGAACCGCTAGATAGTATTGGATGCACGAATGTTCATGCGTTTGAAACCTATACGTACAAGTGGAGCAAAACGCGGGGTCTGGACAGCCCAGACGATTCTGCGACTGATGCGGCGTTACGGAAGGCACCAGTTCGTGAGGTCAGACAATGGCCCCGAGTTTATCGCCAAGGCTCTGGTTCGGCGGCTTGAACAGGCTGGCATCACGGTCCGGCACATTGATCCCGGCAGCCCCTGGCAAAACGGTACCAACGAGCGATTCAACGGAAGCTTGCGCCGCGAATGCCTTGATCTGGAAACATTCGGCAGCTTGTCACATGCTCAGGCAATTTGTCGCATGTGTCGCCAGGAATACAATCGGCGGCATCCGCATTCGAGCCTGGGCTACCAGACTCCGGATGAATTCGCGGCCCGTGCCGCGGGGGCGGTTTCTTCCACCCGCCCCCGAACCCCCACCCTGCCTTGCAACCCTCTTCCCTATGGCTGTCGTTCGGGTTCAAGGGAAAAGGGTTAGGCGTGGCCAACGAACGGGCAAATAGTATTGGATGTACAAATGTTAATGTGTTCGAAACCTATACGTACAAGTGGAGTCAAACGCGGGGCCTTGGCAGGGGATCCGATGAATGACCGCTTTGTTCTATCGCCATCGCTTTTCTCCTTTTGCTTTCTACGGCAACAGATTCTCATATCCCATTATTTATTGGAAGACGCAGTTTAAAAGACGGACACCAATAACCTGCAATTCGCGACCTGTCGTCAATTGGATAAACTTTGTCGCCAAATGAACACAGGGTTCTGCTATAGTTTGGACGTGTGATGTTTAAATACATCGGGAGGCAGTTTTTTTTTGGTTGTAAAATTCTCACGTGGCGTTTCGCCCGTGCGGCAACCCATAGTCAAAGGAGGTGCGCGGCAAGGTATTTTCATTCACCGGATGACACGAATGGTTAAAGTCGTCCCCAATTTGTCCGCAACCGTGTCGGTATGTGGAACCGCTGTCCGCCCGGGAGGCGGAGGAGTTCGTGCGGGAACGTATCCCATGCGAAGTTATGGAGTATCCTCTTATGTTTATGTTACGTTCGTCAACCACCCTGGTATCGGCCGGTGCGGTGGCCATCGGTCTGGGCCTCGGGGCGGCCAGTGCCCACGCTGTTTCCATCGGGGTTAACTATACCGGTGCCGGATCCTACGGCCAAACGCAGGCCGAGGCTACCGGTGGCTATTCACTGGCCCCCACCGCCACGGCGGGCTATGCGACGGTCGCACAGGATAACTGGAACAATACGACGACCAGTTACACCGATGGCAACGGTTACGGCAATGTCGGCGTGCTGAGTACGGTTGTCGACAGCACCGGTGCAACGGTTTCGGGCATGTCCGTCGCAACGGCACCCGATACGTCCGGGATTGGAAAAGAGTACCCAACCTCTGGCACTGCCAATTGGGGCTTCTCCGGCAACAATCTAACAATGCTTGAGGGGAACATACGTCCCTCGCCCCAGGTCACCGTTTCTGGCATTCCCTACTCCCAGTACGACGTCTACGTCTATCTGAGTGCTCCCGGAGGCAATGGCGGTTACGGTGCTGTCACGATCTCCGCTAACTCGGGACTGGGAGCCGTCGGCCCCACCAACGAGTACTACTACAACTACGCTTGGCCAAATGGAGCATTCATTCAGGCGACGGCAACCTCGGTAGGTGCGGTCAACACGAGCAGTTCACCTGCGTCCAATTACGTACTTTTCACCGGTAATACGGCCAGCGGGATTACGTTGGCCCTGGATAATAACGGTTGGAACACTGGTCTCGCTGCCTTCCAGGTCGTCGATACCGCCACCCCCGAGCCAGCCTCGTTGGGCCTGCTTGTACTGGGCGGGCTGGGCGTGTTATTGCTCAAGCGCCGGGGCACGACCTCAGGTGGCTATTAACTAGCTGGATGGGCGTTTCTAATACCGGATCGCTTTTATCTATGGCATCGCGGCAGTTTTTTGGAAAGAGTTGAACGGGAGGGCCGGCGCGATAGTAGGGCCGGCCCCCGTGCTTCCCTGTGATCGTGATATTTTCTACAGCGTGCTTCTACAAGGAGTTTCAGAATGAACCGACGAGGTTTTACACTTGTTGAACTGTTGGTGGTCATCAGCATTATCGCGGTGCTCATCTCACTGCTGTTACCGGCGTTGGCGCGAGCCAGGCAGCAGGCTAATACAGTTGTGTGCCTTTCTAATGAGCGCCAAATTGGTTTAGCGTTCAGCAGCTATCTCGCTGAGAATGATTCGTACCCCCCCCCTTATTCGTATAACGCGGCCAATCCGCAAATGGAGGAAATTTGGTACCAAATGATCCTCGGAAAGGCAGGATTAGGCTGGACTCAGCAATTGCAGGCCTTGGCCAAGGGTACGAGCAATTCCAGCTTCGGCGTGCTATTTTGCCCGGCCGACCCCGAGACGGCGACGTTAATGGGCACAGCCGTTTTTAATGGACAAAGCGGTACAAACCTGTATTGGGATGTAAAGGGTGGTAACATAAGTTATGGCTATAACATGATTGGTTTGGGCGGTACCCGCAACTGGTATTCTCCGCAGGACCTCTACAATGGTACAACTTGGCTCGACCAAGGATACCCATACTTAGAGCAATCGGCAAAGCCGGGAGAGCTTACCAATCCGCAGAAAACTATTGTTGTGACTGATGCAGCCATTAATCTCAATCCGGTTGTTAGCTGGTGCTACCTGACTTCTTGGGGTGATCCCTTTAACGGTTATTGCTTTGCCCGGCATCCGGGTCCCTCATGCAATGTGCTTTGGGCGGATGGCCATGCCACCAACGTCGCTCAGCCGGGTCTCCCGCAGACGTCCCCCAATCCGGCTGTCAGTTACCCGAATTTGTATACGATCAAGGCTTTTGGCGAACTGCCGGGAACTTGGGCTGCCCCCGCAACACCAAACAACGACTGGAACCGGTTACACGGCAACGGATGAAGCGTTCGCGGGGCGGTGCTCGAAAGGAGTTTGCCTCCCCTTAAGCCCCCACTTTTGTGGCACGGACTGGAAAACAGTGCCCCCGATTGTGAAAGAAGAATTTGGCATGAAAATCGATAAACTGACACTTGTCATTTTGCTCGTGGCAGCCAGCTGTGCGAGGTCGGTATTGGCGATGAATCCTGATGATCCAACGGAATCGCAGATTACGCCGCCGTCATTTGCGGCGAACTACCAGCCGGTGTTTATCCAAGATTTCGCGGCCATGGCCAGCCTATCGCAGGCGGGGATCAGCGGTTCGAATAACATTGGCAACGGCAGTTGGATACCGGATCAGCCCAACCCTTCAGTGGACTATGGTCCATGGGCACCCGAAACCGGAACGGGGGCAACTGCGGCCCCGTTCAGTTTGGGTAACGGATACCTTGCCATCAGCGCCCAGCAGAACAACGCAACTACGCTGAGTCCCTATGGGGCCAGCTACTTCGGCGGATATACCACCGGATTTCTCTCTTCCACGGATGTCAACTGGAAGGGCTTCTCTCAGCAGTACGGGTATTTCGAAGCCTCCATGGAAACTCCGGGCGGGGCCAATACTTGGCCCGCCTTCTGGATGGTTTCACAGCCGACCGCCAGTGGAATTTCTGCAGAGATCGATCCCACAGAGTCCTACGGAAACTACGGAACTGGCCCGAACCAGAATCCTCCGGGCCAACCGGATAACACGCACGCGGGGTGGCACCTGTGGGGCTACACGGGAGGCGAACCAACCGGCGGTGGGGCATGGGCGGCCGGATTCGGCATGACGTCCAGTTTCAATACTTATGGTGTGGATATTGAGCCAACCGGCATAACCTTCTATTATGACCGCCAAGCAATTTGGTCGCAGACGGACGCCCAATTGGGGGCAGCGATGGTGGCGGCGCTGGCTCACCCTATGAATGTGATGGTTGATCTGGCTTTGGGCGGAGGTACCTATAATAACCCCAGTGAGACCGCCTATAATTGGGGCCTGACACCGAACCCGTCAGTACTGAAAGTGCAGTATGTGGCTGTTTGGGCTAGCCCAAGCAGCCCGAATTATACCAGCACACCGGAACCGACCACGCTGGCGTTGCTGGGCCTGGGTTTCAGCGGAATGCTGCTGGTGCTAAAAAAAGAGAGGCGATCCCGCCCATCAACAATTCTTGCGATTGCGGGTGCCGGAAAAATCAGTTCCGTAGCGTGGGCCACAATTAAGGGGCCAACGCGTTGTGCAAACATCTGCCGCAAAGGCTTTCGGCAAGATTCCGACCGACGAGCGCCTTATCGCCAACGTTCTGGATACGGTGGTTGTTAGGAAACGGAAGATCGGGTATTCGGATTCGTGATGGTTTGCTGTTCACGAGAGGGTGGTCGTAATTATGTTTGAAAATTATTTCCGGGAGCGAGCGGCTCCGACCGTCGGCTGGGCCATCGGTACCGCAATGATGTTGGGCATTCTACAGATTATTGGCCCGTGGGCTGTAGCAAACGTGGCGGCCACGACGGCGATAAGCGTAGGCTCTTTTCTCAGTTCCATCGGTGTGTGTGTACATGTTCAGCACGGGGAAAATGCCGCAAAGATGGTGGGGCCATTGAAATACCTCGGAGTTCGTAATGTCCGGGATGGGGCGGATAACAATTGGGACGTCTCCGGCTTGATCTTTCTGCATCGAAGGGCGGGCGTCCGCGTCGTCTTTGGCCCGGGAAGCGGCGCGAAAACCGATTCTCTTGCCAAGACCATCACCGCCTGTCGCAAGTTGGCGCTCGCTGGTGCGTTGCTGGCGGTTGAAGGGCCTAACGAGCCTAATAATTTTGGCGGCGTCACGTACCATGGAGTAAACTCGGAAAAGACGAAAAACTGGCTGCCGGTGGCGGAATATCAGCAAGCCTTATACCGCGCGGTAAAACGTGATCCGATATTGAAGAATTATCCAGTATTCAACGTCAGCGAAACGGGTGCCGAATATAACGATGTTGGGCTCCAATTCCTGAAGATACCCGCCGGGGCCAGTGCACTTATGCCCGCAGGAACGGTGTTTGCCGACTTTGCCAATGTTCACAACTACGTCTGCGGTCTTATAAAAGGGCCCGTCGATAATCAGGCATATCAGGCGGCCAGCAATAAGGAGGAACCTGGATTCGACGGTATTTTTGGCAATCAGGGCATTACATGGAGGGAGCATTTTACCGGGTATTCGGCCAGCACCTTGGCAAAACTTCCAAAAGTTACCACGGAGACGGGATGGAAGGCGACCGGTAGCGTCGCCGGTGATGAAATCCAGGGCGATATGCTGATGGATGTTTTTCTGGATCAATTCGCGGCTGGTTGGAGGTACACCTTCATCTACGAACTCATGGATGATTCACGTAATAAATGGGGCTTTTACAAGAGCAACTATGTCACGGCCCGGAAATCTGCGAGCTACCTTCACAATCTTACTACGATCCTCTACAGCTCCGGTGTGTCGGCAGCGCTCGGGAAAATTGCATATTCGATTCCGCAACAACCTACTACGGTCCATGATCTGTTGGTGGAAAAGCCGAACGGAATATTTGACCTGATAGTATGGAATGAACGGGTGAAGGGCGTGAACAAGGTTATCGTGAATCTGGGCGATGTGTATCCTTTGGTTAGGATCTATGATCCGACGCGCGGCACGTCCGCGACACAGACCGTCAACCAGGTCTCTTCGGTTCCCCTGACCTTGAGTAATCATCCTGAAATCCTTGAAATACTACCGGGTGTTCATTAACTTAGGAGTGCTCATTATGGTTCAACCGCAATTGAGTGAAATCCGACCTACGATTGGCAAAGTATGCGCGGCCTTGAGCGTCATAGTGGCCCTCGTGCTCGGGAGCCGGATGGTGTTGGCCGATAGCGGCGATTTGGCGAACCGGGATCCCTTTGGTGTGGCCACGGGGGCACCGGCTTCCGTCGCGTATAGGAGGTGGATGCCACTAATGAGGGAGGCGGGCGTAAAGTGGGCGCGATTGGGGGTGTCGTGGCGCGGTATCGAGCCTAAACGGGGAGTTTGGAACTTCCAGAAACTGGACTCGATGATTAGAGTCGGCGCAGCCAACGGCATGTATCTTGATGGCTTATTCCTGTATAACGCGCCCTGGATCAATTCAAACACCCACACTTTTCCGATGCACCACCTCAGGGCCTGGTCAAAATATGTTTCCAAGCTCGTCGCGCACACTAGGGGAAAAGTGGATTATTACGAGGTCTGGAACGAGCCGGAATCATTTGCCGCCGGCGGAACCGCCGCCGAGTATGGCCGGCTCGTGCGAGCGTCATATGACGTGGCCAAACAAGCCAATCCACACGTCCGGATTGGGTTGAGCGTACACTGCGTAGATGTGGTGTACCTGCAGGAAGCAATCCAGGCGGGCGCAGTTAACCATTTTGATTTTATTTGTGTGCACCCCTATGAGGTGCTTGGCATGGTGCAACACGGGTGGGAGGGTGACTATATGAGCATCGTTCCCACCATTCGCAAGATGCTGGCGGTGTATGATCCGGCCAAAGTTAACGTGCCAATCTGGATCACCGAGGAAGGTGAGCAGATTGGATCTTACGGGGCCACAGTTACTTCTCAGACTCGGGATATCGTCAAGGGCTACGTCATGGGCATCGCCGAAGGCTTCGCGCGCATCGAGTGGTATCAGGCAATGGACGGTGCCAGCGCCGGCATGGGGTTGCTAACCCGAAACGGGTATCGCCGTCCGGCCTATAGGGCCTTACAAACCACGACTAGATACATCGGGGCGATCCCCAACTACCAAGGTTGGGTACTTCTGAATCATCGCGATTACGGCTTCATTTTTAAAGGCGCACAGGGAAACGTCCTTTTCACTTGGGCTAGGCCAGGCAATATCGACTGGATAAGGTTCAGCGGAAGCGTGCGGATCGTTGACCCAGCCACCGGTATGACCAGAAATCTGGCGGCTGGCACTCCGCTGTGTTTAACCAATGCCCCAATGCTTGTGGTTGGTGTTTCGGCGAGGTTGGCGGCCGAAGCTCGCTATGACAAAACCCAGCCATTTCCATGGGGCGGCAATTACAGCCACGCCGCGAGCGTGTCCATCCGTATGGGTGATCCCAACCACGACCGAGGGCTGCACCAGCTTAACCCGAATCGCAGTTCAACGGCGGCCAACGTTTATGGCACCACAGCGAGGCTCTGTAACGACGGTAGCGGCCACGTCATGCAATGCTTCGAAGTCGACCCAAATTTCATTTCGTTTCGGCCCCGCCACGTGAATATAACAATCACGGCTCGCCGAAATAAGCGAAACACACCGGCTGGATTCGTCGTCGGTTACGAGTCAACGACCGGACTCAAGCACAACGGTGCCGGAGGGTGGTGGACCATCCCCGGAAATAATCGCTGGTACACTCATACGTTTAAGCTTTCCGACGCGGAGTTTGTCGGCATGTGGGCGTATAACTTCGACATCAATTCCGACCGCCCCAATAAGGGGGGGTACTACATCAAGAAAATCGTTGTAACCAAGTAGCCAGAAGGGAATGCACATGACTGACAAAGATATTCTCGAAATTGCGATGCTTCGGCGGGACTTCTTAAAGAAATGTCTAGTGGCTTCCGCCGCAGTGGGTGCAACTAATATTGCTTGCCAAGACGGCCGGCACGCACGTGGCGCTTCCATGGTGGAGGTGCAAATATCTTCTGATGCGAGAAACCTTCGCTCCGCCGCCGTCCGACCCTTCATTGGCACGGGGGCGCATGGCCACACGTTTCCGGGTGCCTCTGTCCCTTTCTCGCTGGTTCAACTCAGTCCGGAAAGCGCGGGGGGGTTTGAACCACGATGGTGGAACGGCCTGAGCATGTACCAATGGGACCACGACGGAGGCTACCATTTTTCGGACGATGTGATCATTGGCTTCAGCCACACCCATGTGTCGGGCACTGGGGGTGAGGCGTTGGGTGATGTGCTCCTGATGCCGACCATTGGTGCAGTGCGCTGGAATCCCGGTGCTCCGGGTGACACGTATTGCGGTGGGCATTGGAAGGGGCGATTCAAAGCCGCCGCCCAGTGGAAATTGCAGTCACGTGATCACGGCTACTGTTCCCGGTTCTCCCACCGAAATGAGACGGCTCATCCCGGATATTATAGCGTGTTGCTGGAAGATTTTGGCGTTTTGGCCGAACTTACCGCCACGGCCCGCTGCGGTATGCACCGCTATACGTTCCCCGCAGG
>JAJZJL010000008.1 GCA_021810145.1 Planctomycetota bacterium
ACGCCGTGGTGACGACCCGGTGGTTGATCGTGGCATTGGACGAACCACCGGATTAGTCATCCGGTGTTCGCTGTGGCGGTGTGTGGCGGCACGCCGTGGTGGCAACCCGGTGGTTGATCGCGGCACTGGACAAACCACCGGATTAGTCATCCGGTGTTCGCGGCGGCGGTGCGTGGCGGCGGCGCGGATGGTGTGTGGCCATGCGGCGCGCGCGGCGTCCTGCGTGCGGAATAATGCAGGACGATGGATAGTCAGGATATTACCGGCGTAAAGCCACATCGGCATCGCTGGATGAAATCAGAGCGAGGCGGCCCATGAGGTAGGGAGCAAACGCCTGTGCTTCAAGCGGCACGGGGAACAGGCTGTATTGGGTGAGCGTACGGTGGCCATCAGCGTTGGCTTGCCAGACATATCGCAACACATTAATGCGAAACCGCCCGCCGATTTTGCCGACAAATCGCAAGGGCCGCGGCAGGCTGCCGATCGGGATTTTGACCACGGTTGTCACCGCAGGGTGTCCCCGCCAGGTGCCGGAGCCGGTTTTTACGACCAGGCCCTTGATGTTCCATGGAATCAGGCCATACGGATGATCCAAATCCGGTGTGCCGGCTGATGTTGGCGTGGGGGGGGTTGAGGATCGGTGCCACACGCCGTGCGTGCGGCCAGTTGGCGACACCACGAGTTCAAAAAAATTGGTGCCATTTTGTTTGCGTGAGGTATCCAGCCAAATTTCTGAACAATCATGCCGCCAGAGATCATCGGCGGCTGCGGCCGGGTCTGCTTTGGATGGGCCGGTTGCGACAATGGCAATGTAGAGGTTGGCAGGGGTAAAAGCTGCGGCAATTTTGGTGCGCGCGTTGGTGGTAGTGGAGGACTGGGTTTTTGCCAATTTGAACCATTGCGCACTTTTCCAGACATCAGCCAGCAGTGGATTGGTCATGGCGTGCTGCGCCGGTTTAAGCGGCTGAGCTTCCAATGCGAGCGGTCGAACCGTACCATCGCGGCCGGGCGTGGAGGCTGAATCGGTGGAGCCATCCTTGCAGCCGGGCCAAACCGACAGCAGCGATCCGGCGAGCAGTACCACGCCGATGAGTTTAAAGGTTGTAAGGCCTTTGAAGTTCAAACTTTGCGCTGTCCTTTTGTTCATCATCGCTCGTCCTGAGCTTGCTGACCGTTATGCCAAACGATCAACTTATTCCACAGTTACAGATTGCACCGGATCAGCAATCGTGGTCATGGCTTGCGGTCCCATTTCGCTGCTGTGTCCGGGGAAAGCTTTCGCCTTGGGATCAAGATGGATTTTCGCATAATTCACAGCGGTGGCCGCCTCGCCAAAGCCGGTCGCGATGAGCTTGAGCTTTCCGGAAAATCCCGCAACATCACCGGCTGCAAAAATGCCTTTCATATTGGTCTCCATCTGCTGGTTGACCAGAATGGATTGGCCTTCCTGTTGAACGGGCCAATTTTTTATAGCACCCAGGGAGCTGATAAAACCGAGCTGCGGAAGTATCGCATCGACCTGTATGGTCCGCTGCTCCTGCGTCTGGTTATTGACCAGAACGGCACCCTTTAAAACATTATCGGCTATTACGAGGTCTTTTAATTCCCAAAATGTTAAAATTGGCACGCCGAGGGACAAAACCTTGGAAACACTGTCTTCATGCGCGCGGAACTGATTCCGGCGGTGAATAATGGAAATATGGGCCGCAGTGCCATGCAGGTTCATCGCCCAATCCAGCGCCGAATCGCCTCCGCCTATGATGAGCAATCGCTTGCCTTCAAAGGCCGCCTTGGAGGAAACAGAATAGTAAATGCCTCTGTTTTCCCATGCCGAAGCATTCGGAATCGGGACTTTTCGGGGTTGAAAAGCGCCGGCACCGGCGCAGATCAGCAGCGTTCTGGTGTAATGTTCGGCACGTTCTGAGCCAACGACATAGCAATCCATGGCTTCATGGCGTTTGAGGGTTTTGACGGTTTCAGACAAATGCACAGAGGGGTTGTATTGCAGACCCTGTTCCATGAGGTTTTTGACCAGATCCCGGGCCACGACTCTGGGGAAACCGGCCACGTCGAAAATGTATTTTTCCGGATAGAGTGTGGCCAACTGGCCGCCAAGCTGGTCCAGCGAATCGATGATTTTGGTTTTCATCTGTCGCAGGCCGGCATAATAGGCGGCATACAAGCCCACGGGCCCACCGCCGATAATAGTTAAATCAAATATTTCCGGTGTGCCGGTCATTCCACCAGTTCCTTTCGCGTTGCAACCAGCCATTCGCCAGTTCTCCAACGCATTATTGTATCCAATTCCGACAAAGTTAAAAGCGTATTTGAATTTAAATATTCACAAAAATGATATGTTGATCATTTTCCGATGTTTTTTGGAATTCCTTCTGCTTTAAAGCCGTGATTTAATCCGGGGATTCCGGGTGGGTGCGGCATTTTTCGATGTGGGCCAGCGGATATTTCGGCGCATCGAGATCGCACATGCCGGGGCAGCGTGATGCGGCATGGGTCCAGGCCGCGGGAGTCTGGAGGTTCATTTCCCAGAACGGCCAGGTTCGGCACTGCATCGGGCGTACGGGGTAGATGCCGCAGGTAGCTTTCCCATCGGCGCGCTGCAGAAAAATGCAGTCAAAGTTGGCGCGTTCGACCAGGCTATAGGCACCTTTGACCTTCCGCACAAATTTGCGCGTGAAATCATCGAACGGCATTTTGAGAAATCCGGCGATTCGCGTCATATCTTCCAGCGTCAGCCAGACATATCCCGGCCCACCGCCGCAGCAGTTGCCGCACTGCGTGCATTTGAAACGCAATCCATCGGAATACCACAGATCTGAGGCCGGCGCTTCCGGATGAATGGGTAAATGTGTATCAGCCATCGATGCCCCAATATTGCCTGATCAGGGCTGCGTAGAGGGTTTCGCCGGCGCAGCATGCGAAAGTTGCGGCGTAACGGATATATAGCAATGGGTATTGAACCAACCTCTTTTAATGGTAATGACGCATTCTTCCTGATTTTTAATAAAATCAAGGATTATGCCGCTGGGCCCTTGCCGCTCTTCCTGCATTTTCCACTTGTAAGCAGGCATGTAATGGAGAAAAAACCGGGCCACACTTAAGCGCGGATCCGATCCGACGTACAGCTCATTGACCAGACGGATATTCGAACCCGGTGCGTAGGTGCTTTGCGACCGGCTTAAGTCGATATGCATTCCCATGGGGATGGGAATATCGGCTACCGGCGGATTGGGAGTCGGGATTAAGAGGCTTTCTGAATTTTGACTGCAGCCTGCGAGGCCGAGGGCCAGTATCAAGGTGAAAAATCCTAAAATATGCATCCTGCGCACGATACACGCTCCTTCACAAAGACCGCATCAAGTTGTTTCATTGTTCGCTTGCGCTCCCGCGTTGTCAACCGGTTCGACCAAGTGGAATGTATCGGTATCGCGGCTGTAGGAAAAAATTTCAGCGTATCGGCCCCAGTTCAGCAGGGCATCATATTGTGGCTTGGGGCGTTCCGTCGGCAGCACGCGGCCGATTTCCTCCAGCATGTGCTTGCGCGAAGTGGAATGTTCCGCCTGCTGCAGGAGAAAATTCCGAAAATGAACAAACAGGGGCAACTTGGCAATTTGCCCGGCAATAAGCTTCTTCTTCTGATTCACCGGCAGTTCGATAATCTGTTTGCCCAGCGGCTGCATGACCAGATCACCACCGGGGGTATCGACAAAGCCCAGTACTTCCGCCGCTTTAATAATCAACAGCAGTTCACCGAAGCTGTCTCGCAATTCGCGGGCGAGTTTGTAAATATCTTCTTTGCCGCCATGGTCATCAAGAATTTCAAGCAATCCCAGCACTTTGCTTAAACCGGTGGGAGGCACGGGAACAACGGGAGCCTCGCCGCTTTGCGGGGGATCAACGGGTTGGGGATTTTCTGAATTTGACATACGGTTATTCTCCACAGAATCTTCGGACGGGTCAAATTTCCGCCATCATGCTGAATATTGAGTCCACGTAACGGGTAAAGTCTTCAGAGTTTTTCTGCCGGGGTCGCGGCAAGGCTATGTCGAGATCCATCACCACATGTCCGGGCCGGCCGCCAATAAGCACCACGCGATCAGCCAATTCCACCGCTTCTTCAATATTATGCGTAACCATGATGACGGTGCTGACCGCCAGGTTCGGATCGGCCCAGATATCAAGCAATTCCTCACGCAGGTTAATACTGGTTAACGGGTCCAGAGCACTGAATGGTTCGTCCATCAGCAGCAGTTCCGGTTCTACAGCCATGGCCCTGGCGAGGCCCACGCGCTGTTTCATGCCGCCGGAGAGTTCCCGCGGATAGGCTCCTTCAAAACCGTCGAGGCCCACCTTGTCAATATAAAACGCCGCGCGCTTTTCCGCGGTATTCCGATCAATGCGTCGTGCCTCCAGCGCCAGAAGAATATTCTGAGTAACGGTCATCCAGGGCAGAAGCGCAAAATTCTGAAAAACCATGCCGCACTGTAAATTAATACCCGTCAGAGGCTTATCCTTAAAATAGACTTTACCCCTGCTGGGCGGCATTAATCCGTTAATCAGTCGCAATGTGGTTGATTTTCCGCATCCGGACTGCCCGACGAGGCAGATAAACTGCCCGGAATCAACGCTTAAATTGACGTCTTCCAGAATGGTGGCGGCGGGGCCATCGGTCTGGTACACCTTGGTGACGTTATCGAGTTTCAGTAACATACATTCGATCTCTTATGCGGTGTTTCTGTGCCGGTTTATATCGTGCGGCACCGACGGTATCCCATCGTTAATAATCCAGACGGAATCGGTCCGCCGCCCAGGCCTGCAACGGCTTCCACAGCAGCCGATTCAATACCACGATCAGGACAATCAAACAACTTACCCCGGCAAAAAGCAATGCCTGCGCCGCCGAAAGCAGCCACGTATAGACCGGGATGCCGTGCCCGGCGTGCCTTTCTCATGGGATCCCTTTCTGTAAGGCCTCAACCAATGCAACCATGTTAGTGCTTAATTGTATAAAGAAATATTGTCAAATGTTGTGGATTGCCATAGGAGCCTGTTTGAAAAGTTTATAGAAGATCTTGAAGAACGCCGATAACGATAAGACGAAAAGGAATTCACAACCTACGGACCTCGGGAATGATCAGTGGCTAATAATCGCGTCGCGGATTCCACCGCAGAAGCACGGCGGCCGCCCGCGCAGGGCGGACATGCGGCGGGTGGTCAACGGCCTGTTGTACTAAGGCCGCACCGGCTGCCAGTGGCGGGCGTTGCCCGACGACTTTCCACCGTGGAGCGCCGTGGCCTACTACTTTTACCGCTTTCGTGACGATGGAACTTGGCAGTTGCTTCATGACCGGCTGCGAGAGCGGGTTCGGGTGGCTGCTGACATGGCGTCCCCGCCCTCGGCGGCGATCACGGACAGTCAGTCGGCCAAGACGACGGAAAAAAGGGGGCCTGCTGCGGGTACGGTGCGGGTAAAAAGATCAACGGGCGTAAGCGTCATCTGGTTGTCGAGACGTTGGGAATGATCCTGGCGGTGGTGGTGCATGCGGGCAGCGTGCACGATCGCGACGGAGCCAAAGGGACGCTGCGCAGGCTCATGGGGCGGTTTTCCCATCTGAGCTTGATCTGGGCCGACGGACAACTGGTTGTCTGGGCCGCGTGGCTGGCAAACTGGACGCTGAAGATTGGCAGGCGTTCGGATGATGCCAAAGGCTTTAAGGTGTTGCCCAAGTGTTGGATGGTGGAACGCACCTTCGGCTGGCTGGGACGTTACCGTCGACTCTGCAAAGGTTACGAGGAGCAAACCACCGGCAGCGAAACTTGGATTTATCCGGCAATGATTAATTTGATGCCCCGTCGATTGGCACCAGGGTGACGATTCCTCTCACACAGGCTCTGAGGCATGAAGAGTCGCCCGCCCTATGAAGCCCCAGGTCCGCCACCACCGATCCCAGCTTCTTGAGCAACTGTTCAAACATCCCCCGTAGAAGCGCCAGCTGGGTCGGCTCGCCCAGAACTTCCTCAAAGCGACTGATATTCCAAGGCTTGGGAACATCCGCCACATTGGCAATGAAAGCCAATTCCCGCAGGGCCGCATTACGCCGCATCTCCGCCAGACAGCTTTCCATCGTGGCATGCCGCAGGAAATGACGCAGCAGATTCCCGCATCGGGTGCATGCTGGTGTAGAATTCCGAAAAGATTTTTTTCAAGGGTGCTTGTTGCAGTGCCATGGCCCATACCCCCCGCGGAATGTGGGGTAACGCTGCTTTCCGCATCCACCGCTTGTATGCTTCCATTCGCAACGACATCAATAACGCAACCGGCTCGTTATAAGGTGACCAGAATTGGCAACTGTCCCGGGCCGTGGTATACTCTTTTTTCGGCCAGGCTCGTCGCGTGCCTACCCGATTGAAGGGCCGTAAGTGGTTGCTTTTTTGGAGCCAGATCTGAAAATAAGCTCGTCCATTTATTTCTCGGACGGGCTTTTAGAGATGGTAGACGGGTTATCAGAGCGCTGTGCCCGCGGCTCTACGGCATCGCGGTACAAGCGGTGTGGCGGCCGCGGCAGGACTAGTACAGGTGGTCTATGTATTTGGTGAACAAGGCGATCCACAGGAGCGGCCGAATTCGCCGTGCCGTGTTTCTGTTCCTCGCCGTTCTGGGACCCGGGATCATCACCATGGTCGCGGACAATGACGCCGGCGGCATTTCCACCTACGTTCAGACGGGGGCGAAGACCGGCTTCAACCTGCTCTGGGCCTTCATCATTCTGCTGCCCATGGCCTATTACGTCCAGGAAATGACGGTACGGCTCGGGGCGGTGACCAAGCGGGGCCACGCGGAGGCGATTTTCGACTCGTTCGGCCGATTTTGGGGATGTTTCTCCATTTTTGATCTCATGGTCGTCAACTGGCTCACGCTCGTCACCGAGTACATCGGCATGACCCAGGCGATGCAACTATTCGACATCCCCAATTGGATCACCTACGCTGGGGTGACACTGCTGTTGCTGGGAATCGTCATCACTGGAAAATACTGGACCTTTGAGAAACTCACTCTTTTCTTTTGCGTTTTCAATCTCGTTTACATTCCTGCGGCCGTCTGGGCCATGGAAACCGGGAACGTAAAGGCTGGGTGGCTGGCGGTTGGGCGGGGGTTCTGGAGCCCGCACCTTATCGGGGTCGTGCCGCCCTTGGCGATGGTCACCCTGATCATGGCAAATATCGGCACGACCATTACGCCGTGGCAGATTTTTTTCCAGCAGTCGGCCGTAGTGGACAAAGGCATGGACCTCCGCGACATCAGGATGGGCAAGCTGGACACGTTTATGGGGTCGCTGGTGACCTGCGTGGTGGCGGCGTTCATCATCGTGGCGACGGCGGCGGTCTTTTATTTCAATCCGGACACCACTAGCCAAGCGTGGAAGCACGTTGATCCGAGCTACGCCAGTTGGCGCGACGTCGATTCTGCCGCCCACGCCGCGCAGGCAATGCCGCTGGTGATGCACGGTACGGCTTGGGGGCGTTCGTCGGAGGTGCTTTTTGCCATCGGCCTGTTCGACGCGGGCCTGCTCGGCGCGCTGTGCATCAGCCTCTCCACGAGTTGGGCCATGGGCGAGGTGTTTGGCTGGGCTCACTCGCTTAACAAAACCGTCCGCGAAGCGCCGTGGTTTTACCTGTTTTATTTCGCGGTCTTGGCCTCCGCCGGTGCCGTCTGCCTGATCTCAAGCGATGCCGTACAGAATGCGATCACCATCTTCGTGCAAGTGGTCGCGGTGACCCTTTTACCTTCGTCGTTGTTTTTCCTGATCCTGATCCTCAACGATCCACAAGTGATGGGAGAGCACGTCAACACCCGCTGGCAGAATATCGCCAATTGGTCGATCGCGATTTTCGTGGTGTTCATATCCTCAGTTTACGGTGCGACGGAGCTTTTTCCAGAGGTGCTGACGCCGGGTTTCTGGCGGCATGCTAACGCCTGGTTGCACATACCCTGAATGCGAGACGTCCGATGCCCACCGAATCCTCTCATCCCAGCCCCAATCGTGTCGCCGCGGCCAACCTGCCCGGCGGAAATGCGCCAAGCAAAGATTACCAGGTCTACTTCTTTTCCGAGCTTAAGGATCGCCCGATCTGCGCCGGTAAGATCAAGGATCGCATCGGCCGACTGTCCGACCTCATCTTCAAAATGAGCGACCCGTACCCCGAGGCCGTCGGGCTGCTTATCGATCATGGCTGGGGCCGGCCGGCGGAATTGGTGCCATGGTCGCACCTCCTCCGAATCGAGGACGACGCCATATTCGTCCGCACGCCGGAAAATTCCGCCCCCGCCACCCCGCGTGGCGGAGGGGGCTTTCCTCGCTATGAATATCAGACAGGCTGGATCCTTTTGGATCAGCACCTGATGGGCCAGACCATCCTAGACATGGATGGCCGCCGCACCGAAGTGGTCAACGATGTGCACCTGCTGTTTTCCCATGCCCGTATGATCCTGCTGCATGTGGACCTTTCCTTCAACGGGTTCCTGCGGCGGTGGGGGCTGTACCGGTTTTTCCGCCAGCGGGACCAGTTCGTCAACTGGAAGTACGTCCAGCCACTTTCCGTGGCCGACACCAGCACGGAAACCGTAACACTCTCGATCACCCGAAAGCAGATCCGCGAGGTTCCGCCCGAGGATTTGGCCGATGCCCTGGAGGCCCTCACGGGCGAAGAGCAGAAGGCCCTTTTCTCGGCCTTGGAGCCGCAGACTGCGGCTGGGGCGCTCGTTGAGGCCGAACCTCGAACCCAGCGGCAGATAATCGCCGAGCTACGACAGGAACGTGCCCGCAAGGTGCTGTCGGAAATGTCGGTTCCACAAATCGCAGAACTTTTTTCCGCCCTGCCGCACGAAGATAGTTCCAAGATGCTCCGACTCTTGGAGCCAGACGAAGCGTCGCGCATTCGCACGGTGCTTAGGGAGCGGAAAACCCTAGCCCGGATGTTGATAGGCGGTGAGTACTTGGCGTGGCCGCCCGAGTCTCGCGTCGGTGAAGTACTTGCGGCCATCCGCGCCTCGGGCAAAACGCACGGCGCGATTTCCTACATTTACGTGATCAATCCCGCCGACGGCGTCCTGCAGGGGGTGGTCGACCTGCGCGAGCTGGTCCTGGCGCCGGACGACAAATCCTTGACGGATTGCATGACTTCTCCGGTTGTCACAGCCGACGGTGACGATACCCGCGAGGACTTGGCCGAGTTGTTCGCTAAATACCATTTCCGTATGGTGCCGGTGGTAGACCGCCAGAACCGTATGCTCGGCGTGATTCGTTACAACGACATCATGAAGGGATTTATCACTCGCGCTCGCACCTAGAATTCGCCGGGAGGGCCCGCGTTTCTTCGCTGCTGGCCACATAACTGGGAGTATACCTTATGCCCCGCATGAAAATGACCCCCATGGTGAAAATCGCCCTCGTGGTGCTGAGGGTCTATCTCTTGGTACTGCTGACGCTCATTCTTATCAGCTTCGTGCGAATGCTGCGCACCGGCGGTACCTCGCCCACGGCCAATGCCCCGGCGGCGGTGAAACCGCAGCCCTCTACCCGGCTCCACGCCGGTTCCTCGGTATCGGATCCGTAATGCTCGCTGATGATTAATTCCGTGCGGCACCGACGGTATCCCATCGTTAATAATCCAGACGGAATCGGTCCGCCGCCCAGGCTTGCAACGGCTTCCACAGCAGCCGATTCAATACCACGATCAGGACAATCAAACAACTTACCCCGGCAAAAAGCAATGCCTGCGCCTGTGCCGTCGGCAGCGGCTTGCCGGAAGGCGGCAGGGCGGAACCGGACGCGACATTCAGCAGCCAGCCAATTCCCGGCAGCCTGTAGGCGTGTCCGGCGTAGGTGATGCATTCGCTGAAAATAAGCGTATTCCAACCGCCGCCAAAGGCCGTGATCGTTCCGGTAAACAGGGAAGGAAGAATTGCCGGGATTACCAGATTTCTCCATTGCTGCCAGCGGGATAATCCCATGGCATTGCACACTTCCTTAAGGTCTCCGGGAATTTTAGCGATGCCGCCAAGCATGTTAAACAGCACGTACCATTGCACACCGTTCATCAGCAGCACCATTCCGGCGGCTTCCACTCCCCAATAACCCAATTGCAGATGTTGCACAAAAATACTGATAACAATAAAAGTCAGGGCAATGGGTGGCATGCTGGCCATGGTCTGCGAAATGGAGGATAAAAACCGAAACGTTCGCGGCCGGGTTCTGGCCCATAATACCGCCGGTACAACCCACAGCATGGAAAGCAGATAGGCAATGAGAATCCGAAGCAATGAAAAGCCGATGTAAGCGGGGATTCTTTCGGCCAGCGGCGGCAGGAGGTGATTGTGAAAAATATTAAACGTATAAAAACCGCCGCCGATGGCAATGGCGAAAATCAGCAGCCAGCCGGCAAGCCGCTGGGTATTGGACCATAAGCGGGTAATCAGGGCGGGTACTTCAATGCGCGGCAGCACGAGCTTTTTAGCCGATCCGCGGGTGTATCGGATCACCAGATTAACACCGTTATTAAGTGGAAAAACAATGTGGTTGACAAACATCCGCGGCAGCCAGCCGCGCTGATACCAGCCCAATATTCCGGTATTGCCCCGGGTAATGGAAGATACCGCCACCTCATACCGGAATCGCTCCGCCCACACGGCCAGGGGCCGCCAGACGAAAAATTCCATCATCAGAATAATGGCCAGCAGCACCGCCACACCGCAGAGATTTAATTCCAGCGGATGCGTTCTGGAATTGGCCGCCTGCTGCAGAAAACTGCCGATCCCCGGCAGCGTTACATTTTGATTGTTAACGGAAAGAATTTCGCATGCGGTCAGGGCGAACCAGCCTGCCGCCCAACTGACAATACTGTTATAAAGCAGCCCCGGCACGCACACCGGCAATGTGATGGTGAAAAAACGCTGCGAGCCGCGAATGCCGAAACTCTCGGCACATTCGATGGTTTCCCGCGGCATCATGATCAGGCTTTCATAAACGCTGAAGGCCATGTTCCACGACATGCCGGTAAATATCAGCACGACGGCGGCAATTTCAAAGCCCAGCCGACCGCCGCCAAAAAGCCATACCGCCACCGCCAGAGCCGCGGGGAAAAAACTCACAATGGGAATCGACTGCAAAATATCCAGTATCGGCAGGATCAGGCGGCGGGCGCGAAGGTTGTTGTATGCATAAACGCCCAGACTCATGGCAAAAATCAGCGACAGGGTATATGCCTCAACCATGCGCGAAAACGACCATGCGGCATCTGCCGGCAACTGCCACACCCGGGCCGCCAGATGTGACTTGGCTTGTGTGAAAGGGTGCAGCATTCCCGCGAGAATGGCGGCGGCAAGCAGCACCAGGGTGGAGCCAATCCAGTAACCGGCGGCAAATTTGCGTGGTTGTGCTATTTCATCCGCCATGGGTGCTCAAAACCGTTACGCTGTCAACGCTCTCATCGCGGCGCATCGGCACCGCGCCAGGTGATTATGCCCGCATCCGGCCATTGTGTCATGCCGTGATGTTAAAATGGCGCTAGATTCCGTCCCCCCTCTGATCAAGCTGATGGGGCTGAAAAAGTTATTCTGTCAGCCGATGCGTCAAAGTTATCGCGCATTGTACCGAGGTCCCGGGGTAATTCCAGTTCGGTTTGCAGTGCGGCACCTTGGATTGCCGGCCGGTGCTGTACGGCTGCTGGTTGGGCGTGTTGTTTACCGGTGTTGCGGCGGGTAATGTGATTAAACGGGTCGGGCGGTGCCGGCGGAATTGTTGAATGGAGTTGTCGGAAATCGCCTTTGGTGGCACGATGATGTTTATGACAGCGGATGATACACATTTTATGCGGGCGGCCATTGATCTGGCGAAAGCGGCGGCGGAACGCGGCGAAATTCCGGTTGGCGCTGTGGTTGTCCAGGAATTTGATGGGCAACAAATCATCGTTGGCACGGGCGGCAATCAGCGGCAGGCGGACAGCGATCCAACGGCGCACGCGGAAATCATTGCCCTGCGGCAGGCCGGTGCGGCGTTAAAGCGATGGCAACTGACGGATTGTGATGTTTATGTCACGCTGGAACCGTGCCCCATGTGCGCCGGTGCCATGGTCAATGCCCGTGTTCGCCGGGTGATATTCGGCTGCCGCGATCCCAAGGCCGGTGCCGTCAGGACGCTTTTCCAAATTGCCGATGATCCACGATTGAATCATCGGCTGGAGATCACGGCGGATGTTCTTTCCGAGCCTTGCGCCGACTTGTTGAAAACGTTCTTCAAATCGCGCCGGTAAGGATGCTGCGGCCAACACGTTTCGGCCTATCCCACCGCCCGTACGGCACGTTGCTGCGTATGGTGCGGTCGATCTTCAACGGGTTCCTCCGCCACTTCCTGGGCTGATGGCGGAAGCGGTGGCGGTTCATGGCCGGCCGCGATTTCTTCAGCCACCCGATCAAGTCCGTTGAGAATATCGCGTGCGGTTCGATATTTAACATTTTGTTCATCGGGCGGGCGCAGAATTTCATCGGTCAGCCGTTTAAGATGCCGGGCTTCAAGGCTCTTGGGATTAAAGTGAATCAATCCTTTGAAGTCCGGATTGGAGTGCGGCTTATTCATCTGAACGGCCAGGTAGAACAAATCGACAGCTTTATCCACTTTGTGCAACCCCCCGCGCAGTACATCGGAGGTTACCAGGCCGTTTTCGCTCATGTGATAGAGCATGCGCTGAATCTGGGAGGTTTTCATCATCTCTTCAAAAAGCGTATGCAGCAGCGAATTATCCGAGAATGTCTCCCCCACGCGCACCGCCGAGCCAAAGTCAATAAAGCCGACGCCGTTTTCGGTAACCACAAAATTATCCAGGCGCAAGTCCAGATGGATCACGCCGATTTTTTCATGCAGCACCGCGAGAAGTTCACAGGACTGTCTGGCAAAATCGATCTGCGAGAGGCCTTCGCCGCCATTGCGCATCCAGTTCATATACAGCGTGCGGACGAAGCCTTTGGAATCATGCTCCACGCCCAGACAGCGTGGCACGCGGTCGCAGAATGGTTTGGGCAGGTCGCGATGGAGAATTTTGAGCATCGCGGCTTCACGCGTGAGAAAAACGGGAAATATCTTTTCGGTAAATTTCATGGCGCGGCGGCGGATGTCATCCAGTGAAGCATCCGGGAATTTCGACCGCAGTCGCGAAACCACCCGATCCACCGTGGGCACTTGTTTAACCACAACATATTTTTCCTGCTCCATGTCTTTGCGGCCCAGGTGAACATGGTAGGTGAAGCGTTCCGTGGATTCACCGGGTTTTAACAGATGCACCTTGCGGGCTACAAGATAATAAACCGGCTTTCCCATGCCCGGAATGGACAAGCCGAGAATGGGCGTGCGAATGCTCTGCGGCTGACCTTCCAGAATGAAGCCTTCCCAGCGGGTAAATCGCTGGGCGATTTCATCGATCAGCAGTTGGTTGGGGGAAATCATAATCGCTCGACCGCCCCAACGCAGATTGGGAAACACATCTTCCGGAGAAAGGGCGGTTTCCGCCGGCAGAAACAGATGGTAGGGCAAACCGCGGGCCGTGTTTTCCATTCCATGCGCCAGGCTTCCACGGTATTCCGTATCGCGCGCAAAGACCTTGTTCTGGATGAGCTTCACGGCTGATGATTTATCCGCCAGAGCCTGCAGGCGGGCCAGCGAAGCTTTTCGGTCATTTTTCAAAGCCATGAGTTCACCAACTTTCTCTGTGTCCCGGCGTGCCGGGATCCGCGCACCGCGGCAATTGTCAATCCGGTCTGCACGACATCTCCGCCCGGAGTAAGCCGTTCTACGGCGCAGGCCACCATTCCTTTATCGGAGGCAAACGCATCGGCCATGAGATTTTTAATCGGGGATTTCTCCACCACGTCCGAATAATTATTTTATCGTTGTTATCGGAATAATTTGTGTATTTTTTTTTGTCACCGAGAAGAATTCGGACATGCCGGCAGGCCGGTATCACCATCCGGCGTCGCCGTTCCCAAATCGCCGGATTTTTTCCGAAACCGGTTGCCGCGGAGTTGGAAGAAACGCACAACCGCGATGCCGGCAATGAGCCTGTGAAGATTGCTATTTGCTGGCGGCGATAAATGCCCGGACTTCCATCGCCAATTTTTTCCGCATCGGGGCCGGATGATAAACCATGTGGCCGCCGCGGAAAAATACTTCGTGAATGTTGGATTGCAGCTTGCGGCTCAAATCCAGATGATCCATGGTGTAAATGGTTCCGAAAAAGGGAGTGGCTAAATCAAAATAACCGCTGCATACCAGCACTTTCATAAACGGATTGCGAATCATCGCCCGTTGAAGGTTATCCGTAACATAAAGAAATCCCATCCCGTTGCCGCCAAAGTGCCATGGATAGACATCATTGGAGAGTGTTTTGTACGGCAGGTTGTTGCGGTATTTCAGGTCTTCGCGCACATACTGATCAAAAGCGCTGGTAAACGGTGCAATGAAACGTGACATCGCCGGATCATACGGCGCTGAGCCGCCGGTAGGCTTCGGATTGTAGCCGGTTAGTCGCGTATCCATGCGGCCGATGACTTTTCGTTCATTACGCAGCAGTGACTGTTCAAAGAGTCCGGGGCCTATGCGTAAATCAGCCAGCAGACATTCCTGTTTGGATAAGCCCGTATATTCCGCCAGTCTGGCGGCGACGGCGTCACGTTGTGCGGTGGTTAGGCTGCTGCCCCGCGCGAGGGCGGAAATGTAATCTGTAATGGCCCAGTGTTCCACCGTTTTGAGCGTGCGGTGAAAGTGCTTTTCCAGTTCCGGCGAAAGTTTATGGTGGTACCACGCCGCCGCGGTATATGATGGCAGATACAGCGGGTACGGTGTGTCGTTGCCGAAGTTGGGTTCCAGTATCTGAAAATTCAAAGCACAGGAAATCAGTATGACGCCGTTGAGGGTCATGCCGTCATGCTCGGAAAGATAATCCGCCAGGCCGCAGGCACGGGTGGTGCCATAGCTTTCGCCAGCCAGGAATTTCGGCGAACCCCAGCGTTGATACATAGTGGTATAAAGCCGGATGAATGACGCCACGGAGGCGATATCCTGCTGAACACCATAAAACCTTCCGCCCGGTACGCCCGGTTCCGGATGGCTGAAACCGGTACCGACGGGATCCACAAACACCAGATCGGACGCATCGAGCCAGGTTTGATGATTGGCGACAAGCTTGTAAGGCGGCGGCGTGACATTGCCTTTCGGAGTAAGTTGTACACGCACAGGCCCGGCACAGCCGAGATTCAGCCACACCGAAGCCGCCCCGGGGCCTCCGTTAAATAAAAATGTAATCGGTCGCCGATCGCGTTGCACGGCGGCACTGATACCGGGTTTGGGGTCTTTGGTGTAGGCGATAAAAAAAATCTTGGCTTGAACTTTGCCGTTGGATTTCATGGGCAGATAACCGGTGGTGACGGTATAGTGCAGAACCTTTTTATTGATCGTTATCCCGGCGTGCACAACCGATATGGCATTGGGATTGGATTTGGGTAATTGGCTCTGCGCGGCGACCGGTTTGGCGTGTTGGGGTGGCGCTTTACCGGCAGTCGGGGCGGCCATGGCCATGTTTCCTGCCGTTGCCATACCGGCCAAAATAATAACTCCACCTGCCGCTGCCGCCATCCGCATCATTATCAACTCCTGTTAAATAATGGTTCAAAATACCGCCTGAATGCCCACATATAAGGCCGATGCCCCGCCTACGCAAGCCGACGGGACCCAAGCGGGGTGATTTTTCGCTTCCATTTCCAGCCCGGCTAGCATATCATCTCTACGTACGGCGGAGTATTAAGGTTTTGTGAGAACTTCATAATGAAACGACTTCTCGACGGCATTGAATCACCAGCAGACATCAAACGCCTGACGGTGGACCAGTTAACCCAACTGGCCGGGGAAATTCGCGAAACGATCGTCACAACCGTGGGTGCTAACGGCGGCCACCTTGCGCCTAATTTAGGCACGGTCGAAATTATTCTGGCCCTGCACGCCATTTTTGATATGCCGCGCGACCGGTTGCTGTGGGATGTGGGTCACCAATGTTATCCGCATAAACTGATTACCGGGCGCTACAAGAATTTTTCTTCGTTGCGGAAAATGGGAGGCGTGTGCGGCTTCCCCGATCCCAGCGAAAGCCAATATGATCTTTTCAGTGTCGGCCATGCCGGAACGGCCGTGAGCACGGCGGTGGGCATGGCGCGTGGTGATGCGCTGTTAAACCATGATACGCGCGTGGTGGCATTCGTCGGTGATGCGTCGATTGTCAATGGCGTGGCATTTGAGGGGCTGAACAATGCCGGTACACTCAAACGCCAGTTGTTGATTATTCTCAATGACAACTCCATGAGCATCAGCGAACCGCAGGGGGCCTTCGCCGGATACCTCGAACATCTGCGTGTTACAACCACCTATGATGAAGTGAAACGTCGGGTGCAGGAACTGTTGGACCGTATACCTTATGGCCAGCAGATTTGCGATATCGGCGTGCATGTCAAGCAGGGCATTAAAAACGCCATTGCGCCGGGCCATATTTTTGAAGATCTCGGGCTGAAATATTTCGGCCCGGTGGATGGCCATGACCTGCCGGGATTGATGGAAAAACTCAACGAATTGAAAACGCTCAATGCCCCGGCGGTGTTGCACATCAAAACCATCAAGGGCAAGGGTTATGAATGGGCTTGCGAAGATCCCACAACCTTCCACAGCCCCAAGCCCTTCCGTGTGGAAGGCTGCCGGGTGGTGATGAACCAGGGGTCCGGCCGCTCGTGGACGGCGGCTTTTGCCGACGCCATGACGAATTTGTGCCGCAAACATGCCAATGTCGTTGGCATTACCGCCGCCATGCCGGATGGCACCGGCATGATTAAGCTCAAACCACTGTTTCCCGACCGGTATTTTGATACCGGCATCTGTGAAAGCCATGCCGCCGCGATGGCTGCGGGCATGACCAAAGCGGGTCTGCGCCCGGTCGTGGCCGTATACAGCACCTTTTTGCAGCGGGCGTTTGATCAGGTATTTCAGGAAGTCTGCCTGCAGGGGCTGCCGGTGATATTCTGTTGTGATCGGGCCGGTCTGGTGGGAGATGACGGTGCGGTGCATCATGGCTTTTGTGATCTATCGTTTTTGCGCAGTCAACCCGGTATCGTGCTGATGGCACCCTCGGATGAGCGCGATCTGATTGCAGCCCTGGATTTTGCCGTTTCCCAGGAGTCCCCGGTACAGATTCGTTATCCGCGGGATAATTGTCCGGCCGAGCCGCTGGGCGAAAGCGTTCCATGGTCCATTGGCAAGCAGGGCGGTAAATCACGCGTACTGAAAGCCGGTGAAGATGCCACGCTTATTGCTTATGGTTCCGTGGCATTACAGGCGCTTTCCGCGGCGAGACTGCTGGAGAATGAAGGCTTAAACGTCGGCGTCATTGACGCCCGGTTCTGCAAGCCCCTAGATGGTGCGATGCTCCAGCAGGTGTTCGCTTCAGATAAGCCTATTATCACGCTGGAAGATCATTCGGTGGTGGGGGGCTTTGGTTCCGCGGTTCTGGAATTCGCTCAGGCCAATGGCCTGGATGGCCGGCTTGTAACGCGCACCGGTTTGCCGGACCGCTTTATTCGCCACGCCAGCCGATCCGAGCAATTCAAGGAAGTCGGCCTTGATCCGGTTGGTCTGGCAGCCACGGTTCGGGATGCCATCAGCCGCCATGTGGCCGGCAATGGCGATGAACTGAAAGAACCTGCCATTCCGGCACGTCGGGATCGGCCCGCCCGTTTGCGGGATTAATGGGCCATCATTGCATCGGATGACACTCCCGATGAAAATAGTACCGTGAATGTGAACCGCGACCCACAGCAGATTCTTGTCATTATGCCGACCTGGCTGGGCGATGCTGTTATGGCTACGCCTTTCCTCCGGGAGCTGAGAAAATTATTTCCCGCTGCCCGCATCACCTGCCTGGGTAAATCACTGGTGCAACCGGTGCTTGCGGGCCTGCCTGTTATTGATGCGGCATTACCTTACGTGACCAATAAAGCCGGTCGCATCAGTTATGCGCGAACCGCGGCCGAGTTGCGGAGGCGGCATTTTGATCTTGCGGTCATTCTCCCCAACAGTTTTCGATCCGCATTTCTGGCATGGCGAGCCAGGATTCCCCGCCGCCTGGGTTATAACCGTGATGGCCGCCGGAGGTTGCTGACGGATTATATTTATCCCAAGCGGCGCGATGATTACGAAGTTCGTCTGATGATTCAACGCCGCGCGGTGCGAGAATCCATCGCCGCGGACCGCTGGCCCCGCCCCGCCCCGGTATTAAAAGATCTTCAACATATTCCCGGTTGGTATGTGAAGTTTTGCTCCTGGAACAGCTTTCAGCCTTTGCCCACGATTAACTATTACCTGGTATTGGCCGGCTACCTCGGTGCAATGCAAACGGATCGCACCATGATACTGGGAATTACCGATGCTGAACGTGCGGAAGCCGAAGCTGCGATGGCTCAGGCCGGAATTTCCCCGGCGGTACCATTCATGATGCTCTTTCCCGGGGCGCACTTTGGCGCATCAAAATGCTGGCCCCCGGAGCGGTTTGCCGCGGTTGCCGCCGCGGTGGCGGAAGGTCGGACCCGCCGGCCTGCTCATGTGCTGATTGGTGGAGCGGCGAGTGAACAACCGCTGATGGATGCGATTGTCGAAGCGCTGCCGCCATCCGTGACCGATCGTGTGATTCCCCTGTATAAGCTCAATGACGGTCGCGGTGTGAGCCTGGGAGCCATAAAGGAACTCGTGCGCCGCGCCGGGCTGGTATTATGCAATGACACCGGCCCCCGTCATTTTGCCGCCGCGCTGGGTACCCCTCTGGTGACGCTTTTCGGTCCCACGGATCCGCGCTGGGCGGAGATATTTTACGACCGCGAACAGCAGATTGGCGTGCCTGTCCCCTGCGGGCCATGCCAGTTGAAATACTGCCCCATTGATCATCGCTGCATGACCGGTATTACCACAGAGATGGTTCTGCACGCCGTGGATCAGCAGTGGCGTAAGGATGCTCCATGAAAATCGCGCTGATCATCGAGCACTTTGATCCATCCCGCGGCGGGGCGGAGAATTATACATTCTGGCTTGCCGAGCATTTGGCCCGGCGCGGACATGACGTTCATGCCGTCTGCCATGACAGCGCGCGTATGCGGCACAAATATCAGGCCGCCCATCACGGCGCATCGCATGATGTGCAGCGCTCGGCCAATGCCGGAAAATCTCCGGAAGTGGCCGCTCCGGATGGCGTGCATGTGCATCGTCTGCCGGCGATCAAACTAAGCACGGGAATTGGATTCCGGCAGTTTGGCATTGCCGCGAAAAACTGGTGCCGGGCGTTCAAGCCGGATATTGCGCATTCCATGACCTTGGCGTGGCCGGGAGATTTATACCATCCTCATGCCGGCGTTTATGCGCGCATTCAGCAGCAGTCCGTATCTTCCCGGGAAAGTCCGCAGTCCGCGAACTTCAAACGGCTGATGCTGCAATTCTCCGGCAAGCAGCGCACACTTTTGACACTTGAACGCCGCTGCGCACAGGCCGCGGCTGATCAGCAACCCTGGAAAATTCTGTGTATCAGCCCCGCAATGGAAGCGGATTTCCGATCCATTTACTCAACCGCGGAAAACAAAATGACCCTGCTGGAAAATCCCATTATGATTCCGCCGCCACAGGCGCAGCAGATTCATAAAGACCGCCAGTGGTTTCGCGAGTTGTACGCACTGGCTCCAGATGATCGCGTGGCGGTCTTTGTCGGCCACGATTTTCGCCGCAAGGGTTTATCCTGGGCCATCCGTGCCGTGGCCCAATCCAGAACCTCATGGAAACTCGTGGTGGCGGGCTTGGGCAAAGTAAAAAATTACATTGCATTGGCCCAGGAGCTTGGTATCTCGGACCGGATTAAATTCATCGGACCGACCCGCGCTACCGGCGCTGTTTACAGCGCCGGCGATGCACTGTTGCTGCCGACATTTTATGACAGCTTCGGATTGGTGGCATTGGAGGCGCTGGCGTATGGCCTGCCGGTGATCAGCACCCGCTTTCTGGGGTGTTGGACGTACATCGAAAATCACAAACTGGGTACCATTGTGGATTCACCGCGCGATTGCGCGGCTATGGCCGCTGCGCTGGATGCTGTGAAATTATCCTTTGCGGATCGCACGGATCTTGCCAGGCGGGCCACCGTCGCCGGTCAGACACTTCTGCCGGCAGCGCACCTTGACCAGCTCGAAGCCCTTTATGCGCAATGCCGCAGTGCGAAAGTGAAATCGCGCAGTTGAAAAATATCTGTGTTTTTACGGGAACTCCATGAGCGGTCTACAGATACAATACACAACACTGTTAAGTGTTATCGCGGCATATCTGATCGGCGGTATTCCATTTGGTTTATTGCTGGGATTCATGCGGGGAGTGGATATTCGCACGCAAGGCAGCGGCAATATCGGTGCCACCAACGCCGGTCGCGTGCTTGGAATGCGTTATTTCTGGTATGCGTTTCTATTGGATTTTCTCAAGGGCTTTGCGCCGGTGCTTGCGGTAGATTTGATTGTCCGGCATTGGCATGGTCCCGTGTGGTTGCCGCTGGTTACCGCCGCCGCGGCAATATGCGGGCATGTGTTTCCATGTTATCTGCGGTTCAAGGGCGGGAAAGGCGTGGCCACAACTTTTGGCGTGGTTATGGGAGTATGGCCCGTGTTTACCCTTGCCGGCCTCGGTGCGGCGCTGGTTTTTCTTATGGTATTTCTTGTCTATCGTATCATTTCCCTTTCCTCGCTGGCGGGAGTGGTCGCGTTCATGATTCTTATTCCCATTATTGGTCATGAAATCGGCCCAATTGACGGATTTTTATATCCGCAGCCCTGGAACAAACTTATGCCGCTGATTATTACCGGCTGCCTGATTGGACTGCTGATTATCATCAAACATCGCAGCAATATCCGGCGACTGCTCAACGGCACCGAACCGCGCATGGGCGAAAAACATAAATAAAATGCAGCATAAAGCCGCCGCGGTGCATCCGCACTGTGAATCTTTATTGCGGTATCATATCGCGGTCAATGGTGTACTTCTGCAGGCGACCGTTCTCCGGATTGGTAAAGCTTGATGGAGGCCGCACCAAGCCAATTGGGAATTTATTGACGTACCCTGACCGCCCGCAGATCAAATGTGACCGGCTGTTTCAATCCGAATGCGATGGGGGATCAGGCGGCGGCAAGCGCTCAACGGCTGATCGGTACAAGCTGGTAATGATGCGGAATCGGCTGCGCGGTTTGGCGCTCGGCTCTCATTACCACATGCTCCAGGCCGGAAAAGGCGTGCAGAATGTTATGCACAGCCTTCCTTGCGGCGGGGCTGGAATTGGTGTTGACCAGAAATTTGGATCGCAGACGAATGTTGGCCATGGGTAGTTGCACCTCCCGCCACGCGGTGAACCGTGTTTCGGTTCGTTGCCAGGCCAGAGCCATCACTTTGTATGCCTGGGCCATCATGGGTGTGGCCAGGCGGGCGAGGTTGATTCCATGGGCAAGTTGTGTGGAACTGAAGGTTCCGATGCTTTTTCCATCTATGCGCAATTGATAGTTCCGTGCCGTCAGATGGGTTACCCGCAGCGGTTCACGATCCAGCGCATGGTAAAATCCGGAAAGCTTGATAACCAGCGCGGTCACCGGGTTGGTGTCGTTCATGCGTGGTTGTGGTGCGGGCCAGAGTGCCTTGGGGGCGAACTGCGGCCATCGGTCATGCAGTGACATGACCGGCATGGGAAGGGATTGATCCATTTGTTTCCATGCCAGCACGCCATGCGATTGCGTCACCGCGGAAACAGCGGTGTTTTCCGCGCGGATAACAGACCCGTTGGACGCATTGATTGCAACGCTGGTTACCAGCGACGGCGCGTGCCATGCCCGCAGCAAGCTTTGGGCCATGACCATGTGGCCCGCAGCCATGGGGTGAATGCTGCCGGGGATAATTTGCCGGGCCAGCGACGGATTTATTTTCTCAGCTTGCTTGAGTACGGCAACCAGCGGCGCATTAAAATCGGTGAAAAACAGATGATCGCGGGCGGCCAGTTTCCGGGTGTACCGCGCGTAGCGAATCAGCACATCATTAAAACTGCCTTTTGCTCCACGGTCAGCAAGAAATTTCGGCTTGCACGTGAATTCATCCCACGGTGTTGACCCGATCAGTACAATCTGCACATGCGGCAGGTGTGACTGCAGAGAGTGGATAATGTGCTTCAAGCCGTGCCGGTAAATATTGAAAATTTTCGTGTTGAACGGCCGATAGGCGGGATCATTCATACCCAGGAGATACACGACCACATTGGGCTTGAACGGAAATACATCCCGCTTGAGACGCAAGTTAATAGGCCCGGCCCAGCCGCCGGTAACACGGTCTCCACCGACACCGGAATTAATAAAACGAACTTTCAAATTCGGAAACCGGGTCAGCACGTAGGTTTCAATGTCCGTGGTGTAATAGCGCTGGGCTGTAATGCTGTAGCCGTAAAAGCAGACCCGGTCGCCGTTTTTTAGAAAAAACGGTTGAGTGGAAGTATTCGCCGCCCGTGCTGCACCGGCAAGAAGAAGCACAGCCAATCCAAATGACAGCACATGTCGCATATAACACTTCCTGTTCATGAAAAAAATCAACTTCAATGGTATTGCAGCTTAAAATGTATCAGGCTCAGTTGCGGGCTTTTACTTGAGCTGCGCTCCACCGTGCGCACCATTATTGGAGAAATCGGATACCACACAACTGCGCTGTCATGATACAAACTGTGTTCCTCGTTCGGGAGGTAACTCGGGCGTCTGCATGTTAGTGAAATCGGTGGGATCGTGCAACCCGCGTGCCGTCGCGGTTTGTTGTCGGGAAGTAGATATGTCACGTTTGGGTGTTGATGTTTTAACCGTGTGAATCGAAGAATCAATAATCTCGGTTACCGATCAGGTTCGTATGGATGCAAGGACGCAGATCCGAAGCGTATTCCGGAATATGTTGAAAATCCAGGACGCCGCAGGCGGCCCTTTGCCGCCCCAAGGCACCCCCGTTGGAGGTTCCAAACAGGCTTTTTGCGTCGCCTCCGCTGATTCCGCCTGCCGTCCGCAAAGCTGTGGTCGCAGGGTGACATTTCTAATTTCGATTGGTCGGGCGGCATTTTTGATGGTCACAACGCTCCGTGAAACCGGTGCTTTGACTTAAGACCGGTGGTTAGCTAAGCTACATTAGTCAATAACTTCCCGGGATATGCGGTTGCCCCGCTGCTTCAGTGCCTGCGAATTATTGGGAGTGTCACAGTGGAATTTGTCACGGTTCATCAGGCGAAAACGCATCTCTCGGAGCTTATCGCCCGGGTGGAGCGAGGGGAAGAAATCACAATCAAACGCGGACGCGATCCAGTGGTGCAACTGGTGGCGATTAAAGATCGCAACCGGCGCCGTCCGGGAGCTTTTAAGGGACAGATTGTAATCAAGCCCGGCGCGTTTAATCCGCTGTCGCGGAAGGAACTGGATTTGTGGGAGCGGGAATCTTGAAGGCTCTTCTGGATACGCATGCCCTGATTTGGTGGCTTATGGACCACCCCTCGCTGTCGCAACGGGCTTCCCATGCCATCGGTTTGCCCAAAACCGAGGTGTTCGTCAGCGCCGCTTCCGCGTGGGAAATTGCAATCAAAGTCCGTGCCCGCAAATTGACGGTGCCGGAATCGCTCTTGTCCGATTTTTCCGGAGTTCTCGTGCAAGCGGGGTTTGATCCGCTGCCAATCAACATTGCACATGCAATCTGCGCAGGCAAACTTCCCGGCGACCATCGCGATCCATTCGACCGCATGTTGATTGCTCAGGCGCAACTCGAGTCGATGACCATCATCGGGAAAGACATCATTTTTGATGACTACGGAATTAACCGTGTCTGGTAGCCCAGGCGCTGTTCTCAATGGGATTTCCGCATCTTCACGCCGGTATGCCTTGTCCGCCCGGTGCGGTGCCTGTTAGAGCATTGAACAGATGGCATGCTGCCACCCGGCCGATGTTTGTTTGCGATGGCGTTGCGCAGAGGCGGATTAACCGCAATGCAAGGCCCATTTCACCGCGAACGCCGCGGCGTGCTCAACCGTATGGCATTGCGAGCCGGCCCACTGCGCGCAAGACCTCGCTGAACGCAAAAGCGACACATTTGCGTTCCGGCCGTAGCGCCTGCCGGGACGGTGGCGCTTCTTCAAAATTCCCGATTGCCCATTGGGGAGACAGACATATTGCCACTCTCCCGCAACGTTTGCCGCACGCAGCCGCGGCTGGAAATCCGCGGCCGTTTGCGCACCGCATAAAGCGTTGCGCACCCTTGTTTGCAACGCATTTTCACCAGGTTTGGAAACCGGCCATCGGGTGGGGTAAAATGAGGGGCTTGCCGATGCAGCGGATTACCGCTCCGGCAAGCCGGAGAAAGTCATGGCCATTAAAAGCATTCGTATCCGCGGCGCACGCGAGCATAATCTGAAAGATGTCAGTCTGGAAATTCCACGCGATCAGTTGGTGGTTATCACCGGTCTTTCCGGTTCCGGTAAAAGTTCCCTGGCATTTGATACCATCTTCGCGGAAGGCCAGAGAAAATACGTGGAATCGCTTTCCGCTTACGCCCGGCAATTTTTGCAGCAGATGCAGAAGCCTGATTGCGATGAAATAGAAGGTCTGCCGCCGACGATTGCCATTGAACAGCGCGGCGGCGGGAGTAATCCGCGTTCAACGGTGGCCACAACAACGGAAATATACGATTACATGCGCGTGCTCTTTGCCCGCACCGGCAAACCGCATTGCTGGATCTGCAATGAACCCATCGCGGCCCAGTCCGCATCGCAGATTGTGCAGAATATCATGCAATGGCCGGAAGGGCAGCGCGTCATGATTATCTCCCCGCTGGTGCGCGGGCAAAAAGGTGCGCAGGTGGAGGCGCTGGACGCCATGACGCGGCAGGGCTTTGTCCGTGCCCGCGTGAACGGACAGGTTATGGAAATTAAATCCGTTCCCCCGCTGGATAAGAAACTCAAACATACCGTCGAGGCGGTGGTGGATCGCCTGGTCATTAAACCGGAAATTCGCACCCGTCTGGCGGATTCCGTTGAACTGGCATTAAAACTCTCGGACGGTCTGGTGATTATAGCTCGCGAAGAATCAGGCAAGTGGATTGATCACATCTTTTCTTCCCGCTACGCCTGTCCGAACCATCCCGAAAGCTCGCTGGAAGAACTTTCTCCGCGCCTGTTTTCCTTTAACAGCCCCTACGGCGCGTGCAGTGAATGTGACGGTCTGGGAACCATTCTGGAATTCGATGAAGAGTTAATTACGCCTGACAAAACTCTCGGACTGCTGGATGGGGCCATCGAACCCTTCAGCCGCAATGGCAAACGGATGAACATCTACTATAACCGTCTGCTGCGGAGATTCTGTGAAACCTTTGGCGTCGATGGCGCAACACCCTTTGAGGATATCCCGGTAAAAATCCGGCAGATACTGATTCATGGCACCACCGCCAAGGATGAAAAACTTTATGGCGCGGAATTTGAAGGGGTTTTACCCCATCTGCAGCGCCGCTGGGAAAACACCGACAGTGAATTCGTCAAAGCCCGGCTCCATGAGTATTTAAGCGAACAACCCTGTGAAAAATGCCGCGGCGACCGGCTTAAGCCCCAGGCGCTGGCGGTAAAAATCGGAAAATATAACATCCGGGAGATAACAGCGCTGACCATTGGCGGAGCCATTGAACTTTTTGACAGCATGAAATTTTCCGGTGAGTACGATGTTATCGCAGCTCCGATGCTAAAGGAAATTCGGGCACGCCTGGGTTTTATGAACAACGTCGGTCTGGGATATCTGACGCTGGATCGCCAGACCGGCACACTTTCCGGCGGCGAGGCCCAGCGAATTCGTCTGGCCACGCAGGTGGGTTCCGGGCTGGTGGGTGTGTGTTATGTGCTGGATGAACCCACCATCGGCCTGCATCAGCGGGACAATGACCGGTTGATCCGCACACTGCGGCATCTCACGGATATCGGGAATACCACCATTGTCGTCGAACATGATGAAGATACCATTCGTGCCGCCGATTGGCTTATTGATGTAGGCCCCGGTGCCGGATCGCATGGTGGCCGCATCATTGCCCAGGGAACCGTGCCGGAGGTTATGGCCTCACGCGAGAGTATTACCGCTAAATATCTCTCCGGCGAATATCAGATTCCCGTGCCAACGCAGCGGCGCAAGCCGGATTTCAAGCGGGTGCTGGAAATAACCGGTGCGGCGGAAAATAATCTGTGCGGGATCGATGTTAAATTCCCGCTGGGTGTGATGACCTGCGTTACCGGCGTTTCCGGATCGGGTAAATCATCTCTGGTTAACCACATTCTTCTCAAGGGGCTTAAAAGACAGCTTTACGGCTCCAAGGAACATCCGGGGCGGCATAAGAAAATTCTGGGCGTGGCCAATATAGATAAAGTTATTGAGATAGATCAATCTCCCATTGGCCGCACACCCCGCAGCAATCCGGCCACTTATACCGGCGTATTTGACCTGATCCGGCAGCTATACGCCAAAACGCGGGAAGCCCGCATGCGCGGTTATCAGATCGGGCGATTCAGTTTCAATGTCAAGGGCGGACGGTGTGAAAGCTGCCAGGGGCAGGGCACCAAACGCATTGAAATGCACTTTCTGCCGGATGTGTTTGTCACCTGTGAAGAGTGCCGCGGAACCCGCTACAACCGGGAAACGCTGGAAATAAAATATCGCGGCAAGTCCATTGCCGATGTGCTTGAAATGCGCATTGAGGAGGCGCTGCAATTTTTTGACAGCTTCTCCCACATTCGCGCCATTTTGCAGTCCCTTAACGATGTCGGATTGTCATACGTGCAACTCGGGCAATCCAGCACCACGCTTTCCGGCGGTGAAGCCCAACGCGTCAAACTCGCCACTGAATTGTCCAAAACGGCTACCGGCCACACGTTGTATGTATTGGATGAACCGACAACCGGCCTGCATTTCGCGGATATTCACAATCTGCTGCATGTGTTAAATCGCCTGGCGGATGCGGGTAATTCGGTGGTGATTATTGAGCACAATCTGGATGTGATCAAATGTGCCGACTGGATTATTGACATGGGGCCTGAAGGCGGCAGCGGTGGAGGGCGGGTTGTGGCCACCGGTACACCCGAAGATGTCGCAAGTCATCCCACCAGCCACACCGGCAGATATTTGCAGCATAAACTTCAGCCGCAGGAATTTGCCGCTGCGGGCTAAGAGCCTGTTTGAAAAGTCCGATGCGGGTGCATTGGCTTGGCAAATGGATGGATGCAAGAACGCAGATCCGAAGCATATTCTGGAATATGTTGAGGATCCATCACGCCACAGACGGCCGTTTGCCGCCCCAAGGCGCTCCCGGCGGAGTTTCCAAACAGGCGCTGAGGCATATTCCCGTGGCCAAACTCCACAACAGCAAATCATCCATCCGCTGGCGATGACGCGTTAAAGTTTGCGGGAGCGACTTGTTACGCGAAAATTCGCGCCACACTGGCCAATTGCCGGCCCGTCGTGGCACAATATATTCCGTCGCTCAGGCAGAAACGATCCTCATGGATTTCAGCCATTGCCGTGCAGCACCACGCAAACAGTGTGCGGAGCGAGGCACATGTGTTCGTTCTGCCCAGTACCTTTTCCATGTTCAGGAACCCCGCGATTTTCTCACCATCCGTTACTTCGTTAAAAGACCGGTATATTTTAGAAAGCTCATTTTTGGGGTGGGAAATTAACTCCACGTCGTCAGGCCAATCTTGCAGTGGCACCTGAGGCGGGCCAAGAGCCTTAATTACGGCCACGGTATCTGCGAAGTAATAGGCCTCCAGCATGTTCACAAGAAAGAACACGCCCGCGCGCCACTGGCCCTCGCCGAGGATGTTATCAAGGGCACCGCGGTAGCGCGCGAATACCTCTTGCCTCTGGTTGCCTCGGCTCCGTTCAAGATCATCGACAAGCAGGATAAAGTGCAATTCTGATTCCCTCAAAAACCTGCGGGCGGGATAGCCAATTTCCGTAGCGTCACGATCTGGAATCAGCTTGCCGCTGCCTACCATGCGAAGCTCGCGCTTTTGCGAAGTTATCGGCGACCTTTGTTCAATTTTCCGGATAACCTGAAATGTACCGTGCCCCGAAGCGCACAGCGACCGCAGCAGCAATGGCAGAATTTTCAGCTCTCCTTCACCAGTTACGAATAACCCAAATTTTACAAAACGCCAATTTTCAGGCTCCCCGGGCTTGCTCATTGCGCCAACTCCGCGGATGGCGCGGCGACTGACTGCTTGCCGACCTCCTCCGCCATGTACAGCGCGCCTGCGGCGTATTTCTCCAAAAGGTCTTGAACTTCGGAAATTTGACACAATCGCTGAAACACGGCTTGGCCGTTGCAGGACTCAGCAACCAAAATATCTTTTGGCTCGAATTGGCTGATGAGTACGGGCGAATGGGTGGCAAGCAAAATCTGCTTCTTCCATGACGTCGCGGCGGTTTTCATGGCTTCCGCGAGCACTGATATTGCCCATGGATGCAGGGAAATCTCCGGCTCGTCAAAGATCAGGACGGCGTCGCGGTCTTTTCCCTCGGCGAACAAAGCCGTGAGCATGCAAAGCAATTGGAGGTGCCCGTCGGAAACGCCGGACGCGCGTATCGGCTTCCGGCGGCCCTTTTCCAGGAAACTTCCATAAACACTGGAAGCCCCTGTCGCTTCCATTACTACGCCGTCGAAGGTAGGGAAGGCTTGCTGCATATAGTTAAGAATCGTCGTGTAGCGCTCGTCGATTTGTCGCTTGCCGTCCAAATTTCGCAACACCGACCAGAGATTATCGCCCCGGTCCCATAGCCATGTTTCGTAGCTCGCTTCCGAACCCCGATTTTTTAGCGACCATAGGTTAAGATGCCTGCAGTGGTAAAAGTGCACGAAATGGAGGATTCGGTCCAAGCTGGCCGCCGCGTTAATGCGGGAATCAAAGTCTAAGTAGCGGCCCAGGCTGAGTTTATGCGGTTCGCGCAGAGCAACATTCACCGGATCGTGGATTCCCGCGTTGTAAAAGTCCGCCTTATCACTTCCGGCAGCGCGACTGATGAGATGTAATCCATCGCTGAAACGCCGCAATACCTCCCCGGCAAAGGGGTCGATTCGGCCGGAGGAAAGACCAAGAGTCAACTGGTATTCAAGCTCACCGGTGGATACTGCAACCGTAATCTGTTCGCCCTCGCCCGCCCCGTCAAACAACAGGCCAATACCGTGGCTGCGGGCCGCCGAAGCTAACTCCACGCTACGAATCGCGCAATCTCTTACAAACCAGACCGTATCCAAAAATGTGCTTTTTCCCGCACCGTTCGGCCCAAAAAATACATTGAGATCGCGGAGATCAACGGAAACGTCAGCCAGTGCCCGGTAGTTTTTGATGTGCACTTTGGTGATTAATTGTGACATCGCCATCCTCTTGCAATCCGGGGGCACCACGACCCAATCCTGATGATAATCCTTCGCGTCCAATACGCCAAGCCGCCGTGATATGTGTTTGACTGGTATAACACTGCGGGCTGGAGGACCACCGCCAACGAAACAATCCCGGAACGGCCAGTGCGCAAATTCGGCCAATCCCGAAGCACCCCATTTGATTCGATGCTCTCATTCGCCTCCGCTCCGGTCATCGCAGTTTCCTCGGGCGTAATCACCGCCGAGTTCCCCCGCGACCTTGTAACACAACGGCGTTAAAGTTTGCGGGATTGCCCGCCGGGGGGCTTGCTGAATATACGATTGGCGAGTATCGCGGCCCAAAGCGCCAGACCAATGGGGGCCATGTAAAGGATCTGATCCGTCATCGGCGATTGATTAATTGCGGGAACAATACCAAAAACGGCTAATAATCCGCGCAGAATCAGCAGCGGAATCATCACCGCCATGGAAATCCGCCAGGCGACTTTCAGCGGCATGCCAATGTTCCGGTTGATCGACATGACCAGAAAGCCGGTCAAAAAAACCATCAGCAGTGTCCAAGCCACATAAACTGCGGCAAAAAACAAACTTGCCACCAGACCCAGCACCACCACCACCACCGGTGCCACGGCTGAAAAAAAGTTCTGCAGACTCTGTGCGTTGATCTGCACCGGCGGGAGTTTGTCCACCGGAGTGGATTTAACCGCGGCGGGCGTTATGGTTCCGTTCGCCAGCAGCATTTCCTGCTGCAGTTGGGCCAGCGGCATGACCATCATCGGCTGGCGCAATTTTGTTCCGGTTAATATCAGATCGGTGCGGTTAAACAATGCAATCAGCGGATAGGTGTTCAGCGCCGATGATCCGCTTAGGCTGGTATCCACCAGAACGGTTTCGTAAGGACTTTGCACCTTCAGGGGTACAAGTTTGGTTTTCCCCTTCGGCTTGATGATTGACAATTGGCCCTTGTCCAACACCATCGGAAGATAGTGCCGGTCATACGATGCCGCAAATGTCTGAAGCGGCTTAATGGCATGAGCCGACATGGAAAAGCCCACGCATATTGCCCCGATGATAATCGCCCAGACCAGTGGCCAGAATGTCGCGGATGTTGGATACATTGCGGCCTGGGCCCATTTTTCCGGCTCCACCAGCAGCAGTAAAAACCGCTTCGGCAGCGGAGGGGGCTTGGGTTTGGAAAACCGCACGGGCGGTTTGTATCGCGAATCCTGTGGCGGCGTTTGCGAAGGAGGCGTTGGAGGATTTTCGGTCATTGCGGTGGTCTCAATTCTGCGCCGCCGTGCCAGCGTAACCAGGGGCCGGTGGAAGGTCCCATCCCACGAAACTTCCGCATTCAGCACAGGATATCGCTGCCTGCCGCAGCGGGTTGGAGTTAATCGTTTACCCGGCCAAGATATTCCCCGGTACGGGTGTCCACACGTACCACCGTCCCCTGGGCGATAAAGTCCGGCACGTTAATAATCAGGCCGGTTTCCAGCGTTGCATCTTTGCCGACATTGCTGACGGTGGCACCCTTGATGCTTGGCGGGCAATCGGTGATTTCCAGTTCCACGGTATTGGGCAGTTCCACCGAAAAGGGCTTGCCCTGATACATGGTGATCTGCACCTGCGTATTGGGTTTCAAATATTTGACCGCTTCACCCACCACATCGCCGGAAAGCTCAAGCTGCTCAAAGTCATTGAGGTCCATGAAATAATGTGTTGTGGCATCCGAGTACAGATATTCCATGGGCTTTTGATCTAAAAAAGCCTGCTCAAGTGTATCATCCACACGGAATCGCTGTTCAATGATGCTGCCGGTCTGCGTGTCCTTAAGCTTCACCTGCATGAACGAACGCCAATTCCCTTTTGATACTTTTGCAAAATCATGCACAACGTACAGTTTATTGTTGTATTCAACGGCAACACCGCGACGCAAATCAATAGCTTTAATCGACATTTATTTCCTCTAATTCCTCTAAAGCCGCCGCTGCATGCCTCTCTGGCGGCGGCGGCTCGGCCAAAACTGCCCTCATGGGGATTCGAACCCCAGTTACAGGCGTGAAAAGCCCGTGTCCTAGGCCTCTAGACGATGAGGGCCAGAGAGCACCGTATTATATCCAAAGCTTTCATTTTGACAATTGACCTGGTTTATTTGCGCTAAATGCCCAATTCAGACGCGCATCGCATTTCATCCCCAACCCACCGCATGCGCAACCGCAATGCATTTCGAGCGGCAGGCATCACCCTCTTTCTATTATCGCCACGGCTGGTTAGAATCCACGCATCAAGCGGGTTGGCATCTTTCGAGATCACTGATGGTCGCGATAGCTGAATCAATTTCGAATTTCAAGTCCCGCGGCAGCCCGCAGCTCCGAAGGCACCGCGTGTGCTCCGCAGAAAATCCAAGGTTTTGCAGTTTCTCCCGGTTGATCGTTGATCGTTGCTCGTTGACTGTTGACGATGGTCAGGACCCGGCAGGCTATCCCGGCGCTGCGGCGCACCCTCGGCCTGGTGCCTCGGCGGGATTTCGCGGGGCTGATGCGGAGCATAACTGCGGCGAACTGCGCTCGCCCCCGCTCAATCCCGGCGCTGCGGCGCACTGCCGAGGTGTCGGCACGGGATTTCGCGGGGCTGATGAGGAGCGTAAGTGCATCGAGCATCGCTCGCTCCCGCTCAATCCCGGCGCTGCGGCGCACTGCCGAGGTGTCGGCACGGGATTTCTCGGGGCTGATGCGGAGCATAACTGCGGCGAGCTGCGCTCGCTCCCGCTCAACCCCGGCGCTGCGGCGCTCAGCCGCGCTGGGCGCGGCACGGGATTTCGCGGGGTCGATGCGAAGCATAACTGCGGCGAGCTGCGCTCGCCCCCGTTCAATATCAACGGTGCCAACACGTATCAGTTTGTGATGAGCAACCCGGTGGGGAGTGTGGATCCGTGGGGAACGCAGGTGTACGGCGTGCACCCGTACATCTCAAGCCCGCTTGAGCCGCTGGCCGGGCCTGGGACAAACGGCGGGGAGATCGCCGCTGGACTTTGGAATTTCGGGTTGGGGCTGGGTGAGGCGGCTGTCGGCTTTACCGATGCGGAGACAGGTGTGGGCTTCGTGGTGGGCGTGGACGGGGTGCTCCGGGGCAGCAACGGCCTGCGCGAGATGTGGAATGGCCTCGGTTTCGGTGGCCACTTGAGCAACCCGTTGCCGCATTCAGTGCTCGCTGCCACCGGGCTTCCGCCGTGGGCACGAGATTTGGTCGGCGCGTGGGACGATTGGAACCCGGACACCGCGATGAAGGCCATGAAGGAGGCTGACGATCTCAGTAAACTGCTGGCCCGTGATCTTGCCGCATTTTTGGCGCATGCCCGGAACCTTTTTCCATCCTTTACCTGCCCGGGGCCCTACGAAATTCGCAAGCCCGCGCCAGGCGAGATAGTTACTCTCTACGCCTAGCGGGCGACCATTGAAAGAAAAAGGGGTTTGTCTTGCAGATGAAGGATTTAGTGTTCGTTTTTCTTGCGGGACTCTTTTTTCTGTCGCGCGGCTACAACATCTGGCCGAAAAGAACGGTCCTCGCCTGCGGGCCAGACAGGAAAGCGCGGCTGTTGAGGTTCGGCGGATACTGGCTCCTGGCTATGTCTATCCTGGGTATGTTCCTCCGTATTCTTGGGGTTAGATAACGTGGGCCCCGGGGTAGGGAGGTGGCCAGGTAAAGCGTGCGGTGTTCAAGTAAAGTGGCCCAGTAGATTTCGGGAGGACAGCAGTTGTAGTAGCGGCGCTTCGCCGAGCGAAACCGGGTCGTGGTTAGTTAGTGGAAATGGAAACGCCTTTAATGGTCGTTGCACCGTGGTTGATGTGGCGTAATACGGGTGGTGCCCTGAAGCCGGGGAAGTTACAATCACAACTGCCCAGGAAACACAGCTGTGGATTATGGCATGGTCGCAACAGATGAAAAAATTTGGCAAACCAGGCTCGGCGGAAAACACCGCCGGGCGGGTGCCGCCGCATGCAGCGCACTGGAAAAATCCGTGGGCTCGTTTTCGCGAGCCTTCACCCGTGACCAGCCTATTGGCATACGCGGAAGCAACCTCGGCGACGTAGCCGATCAAAGCCTGAGCCTCGACATTGGTTATGCACTGTTGAGGCAGGAGCCGAAATCCCGATTGTCCGAAGGAGCGGCGTTTCGGGAGACGCGCTATACCTCGAACGGTTCAACCCAAACCGAAACGGCCAATGCGCAGAACCAGATTACTTCCATCAGTGGCAGCACGGCACCCACCTACGACGCCAATGGAAATATGACCACCGACCAAGCCGGCAACACGTATACCTACAACGCGTGGAACCAGTTGGTGGAGGTCAAGAATGCCGGCGGGGCGGTGATTGTTCAATATTCCTACAATGCTCTGGGGCAGCGAACCAGCGAAAGCTACCCCGTTGCGGCCGCCGGCATCCCGGCCGGGACGGTCAAATACCTTTATTACAGCGCTTCATCCATTCCGCAGGTCATTGAAGAACGCTGGAACGGCACGGCCTCAAACGATGTGCAATACCAGTATGTCTGGTCGGCAAGCTATGTCAATGCGATGATCCTGCGCGACACATACAGCGGCGGCACGCTGCAGGGCAACGATCGCATCTACACCGCATACGATGTGAACTACAACGTCACGTCACTCGTCGGCTACAACAGCACCACTCAGTCATGGGGCGTGGTCGAACGGTTCGCGTATTCACCATACGGCACGGTTACCGATCTTGCTCCGGGGTGGTTCTCCCAATCCGACCAGCTCTATTGGCAATACATGTACCAAGGCGGAAGACATGACCCCGTCACGGGCTTGTACCATTTTGATCACCGGGAATACAGTGCAAGTCTAGGCACATGGACCTCGCAGGATCCCCTCGGGTATACTTATGGTCCGGATGTATACGAATTCGAAGGCGGTAGCCCCATTGATAACCTCGATTGGCTGGGCGAGGGCCACAGAAAAAAGGGCGATCTGAATAAGCACCAGCACGGACAGAACCACGGTAGAGGCAAGGCCGAAAATTTTAAGAGGCGCAATAAGCGGGGACGGGATGCGCAGGCAGGTGCCGACGGAAGAAGGCTGGGCGTAGCTAAGCAGATATGCAAATCGGCGGCAGAGGGGGCTGCGGCCGGTGCTACAACTGCAGTGATTGTAGAAGGTCTTATAATCATTATCGGCCTTCCAGTAGGCTTTTAGCGGGGGCAGCAAAGATAAGCCCTCTTTAAGACAGTCGAAATGCCGGACAATATGAAAAACACAGGGAACCGTCGAGTCGCCGAAGCTAAGGCCCATAAAAAGAGAATGGGCTCATCTCTTCTTTTTAGGGACGCAGAAAACTTGTACTTCGGTACTGGTCGTAGGCGAAATCTGAATAAAGCGTTATCCCTGTACCTGGCCGCTGCGAAACTTGGACATATTGCCGCGGCCCGCAACGCCGCCTGGATGCTCAGCACGGGCGACGGTGCATGCAGGTCCCCGAAGATATCCGCTGAACTTTTCCGGTTTGCGGCTGAACGCGGCGATTCATATTCCCAATATCGGTTAGGAATGGTTCTTCGCGACGGATGGGGGGTGCGGCGCAACCTGGCAGAGGCAGTTTCTTGGTTCCGGAAAGCCGCCGGTGGTAATGATCGCGACGCCATGCACGAATTGGGGTGGGCATATCTGCGCGGAAGGGGGATCGGACGTGATATCCGAAAGGCATTTCATTGGTTCAGAGAGTCAGCCATAAATGGCGATCCGATTTCAATGTGCAACGTGGCCGACATGTATCTGTGGGGCGATGGCGTGCCCCGGAACCTCTCGAAAGCGTTTTATTGGTTCCGCGAAGGTGCGCGGAGTGGCGAGGTTCGCTCAATGTACGAACTTGGCGTGTGTTACGAGCATGGCGAGAGCGTGCCCGCAAACCCGCGCCGGGCGGTGTATTGGTACCGCAAGGCCGCGCAGGCGGGGCACCGGCGAGCACAATACAATTTGGGCCTGTGCCTGCTCCGCGGGGAAGGGGTGAAACGGAATTTCGATGAAGCGGTTGCGTGGTTGCGAAAAGCCCGCTCGCAGGGCCACAAAGGGGCGGCCAAGGTGTTAAACCACCTGCGTACGAGAGACGGGCGGAAACTCGAAATGAGCCGGTGACGGCCGTATCTGCGTGAGCCGTCTAATTGGGTGAAGGAACTGGAAAAATTGAGCGAGTGGCCACGGCAGGGTAAAATAGCGGACGACCAAATTTGAAAGACTGGACAGGCAGATAATGGTAGCGGCGACGGAAAAAAATAGAAGTTCAAAACGCTTATGCAAACACAGACACTTTGCCGGTTCTCCGCTATCCTCGGATTCCCCGGTGGTGGATCACTTCGTGTCTTTGAGCCTTCGTGGTGAAACCGGTTCCATTGGTTCCGGCGGGGATCAGTATATTGGCCTCGATCAGTTTGGCCGGATTGTGGATCAGAATTGGATTAACTCCGCCGCCGGCGTCAGCACCAACAATTTGACGTATTCTTACGATGCCAATTCCAATGTTACCGCCGAGAACAATTTGCTGGATACGGCCTATTCGCAAACGTTTACCTACGATCAGCTTAACCGCCTGGCAAGCAGCACACAGGGCGGGTCGGCCTACCAATCCTGGAACCTCGACATTGGTTATGCACTGTTGAGGCAGGAGCCGAAATCCCGATTGTCCGAAGGAGCGGCGTTTCGGGAGACGCGCTATACCTCGAACGGTTCAACCCAAACCGAAACGGCCAATGCGCAGAACCAGATTACATCCATCAGTGGCAGCACGGCACCCACCTACGATGCCAATGGCAATATGGCCTCCGGAAGTTTAACGTCGCAGCCTGCTGCGAGTGTCACCATGGTCTACAATGCGTGGAATCAACTCGTATCCGTGTCCAACGCCGCCGGGCAGGTCATCGCCCAATACACGTACAATGCGATGGGCTACCGTATCACGGAAACCTATCCGCAGGGTGGGAACGGCATCGCGGCGGGAACCGCGCTCAATATTTATTACGATTCGTCGTGGCAGGCTATTGAGACTCGCACCGATGGCACAGCCAGCAGCAACGTGACATCGCAAACAGTATGGTCCGCGGCGTATATCAACGCCGTTGTGCTCCAGGATACATATTCCGCCGGCGTGATTCAGCCGAACAGCCGGCTGTATTTCCTGCAGGACGCCAATTGGAATACCACTGCAATTGCTGGCCTCAGCCGCAGCAGTTGGCAGGTGATACAAAGATATGTATATAGTCCCTACGGCACGGTTACCACTTTGGACGCCGGTTGGATGCCACAGGGAACCCCACCCGGTATCAGCAATCTCTATCAAGGCATGACGCTCGACCCGGTGACCGGATTATATTATGCCCGCAACAGAAACTATTCACCGTCACTTGGCAGATTTATCTCCCAAGATCCCTTGCGATATATCAACGGTGCCAACACGTATCAGTTTGTGATGAGCAACCCGGTGGGAAATGTGGATCCGTGGGGATACAAATCGATTGGCCCGCTGCCGCCTGGCATTACCCCAGTTCCTAACCCGGCACCACCGGGAGGCCACACACCAACCCTCCCTGGCGGCCCCCCGAAGGGGAAGCCAGGCGGCAAAATCACGGGCACCGTTAATCCAACGAACGGGGCGTGGGGCCTCGGTGGAACGCTCTGGATACAGGTATGCCCGCTGCCGCCCTGGTTCCCGGCGCCGCCGGGCTCGGGGATCTGGGTCGGCGGGGCGGTATCAGGTGGCCCCCATGGCAAGCCCCATACGGGCGGCTTCATCGGGATTGGAGGTACGTTCTGATGGCCAGAGTGATCCGTGCCAGCGCCGAGACTACCAAGATCATCGGATGGGCCGCGCTAATTTCGGCACAGATGAGTGCCGTGATCTGCACTGCAGCCTGTCCGGCAGCGGTTCCACAAACGGCATCGCTTTCACACCGGACCGGTATGGCCGCAGATTCTGGCTTCGGAAAGGTGCTAGGGCTGCTCAATGGGAGGCACCCCTTCCTCGACCTGACCCGCAAATCAGCGCTCAAGAGCTTCCACTTTACGTTTGGCCTGTCAGGGGCGCCGGCCGGGGGTAGGACGGGCCGGGCGGCCCCTCGGCCGTCTGTCGAGATTCGCTTCGTTCGTGACCACAGGGCTTACGCTGCGATACTTTTCTTCGCTGGCGGCCCATGTTTGTACGGTACCACGGACGGAACACGTAGCTTCCTAGCAATGGTAGACCCCGCCACGCCTTCCTCCGTTTTAGCCGCGCACGCTGGCTTCGTATACTTCGCCGCTATGTTGGCGGGGAAATCTGCCGTTGACATGAGAACACTTGCCGCGGGCCTGACGTACCAGTTTGGCGTCACGACGCGTGCCCACGAGCCAACAGTGTGTCTTCGGGCGTTTGGCTTTATTCGGGAAAAGCTGCGTGCTGCAGATGCGGTGCAGTTTAATTTATCGCCTTCCCCGACGCTAGTGCTCGGGTGGCCCAATGCACGGCAAGCTGCAGAAGAAAGCATGAGGGCAAGGTTTGAGTTGCGCAGAACTGCCCTATTTCCGCTGAGGAGTCTGGTCATCACCCTCCGTCGCGGTGGCCGCATTTTGGGAACCGGCTGGATTTCGCATATCGGCCCCGGAGTTGGGCGCAGCGGGCCAGCCACACACCAGATCGCGGGCCTGGAGTCGCGTGCAGGGCTACCTTGGCGTGCCTGTAAGTCAACGACGTTGTACCGGCGCTTCGAGCGTTTTCTACTCCGGAGGGAGAAGCCGCCACCATTGAGTCGGGGATTCATCGCTCTCCGTAGGCGATTCCTTAAGTGGGCAATTACTCCCGATGCGGTTAGGGCCCACGCAGCCAAGCCAAAGAGGTAGAAAACGGGTTATTGTCAAACATTGTGGATTGCCTGAACCAGGCGGTTGATTCTCTGCCTCCATTTTCGAATTCTATTCCTGCCAATACATCCGCAATTAATTCCGGGCTTGGCCGGCCCCGCAAGCGGTGGCCTTGGCGTAGGCGCTGATCAGACTGGCCGCGAACGCTCCCCGGTCACACGTTCAGCGTGTATTCCGGGCGATATAAAACCTCGGCAGCGGAAACCACCACAGACCCCAGAACTTCAACTGATTTGGAATGGGTCGCGAAAGCAGGCGCGGTGGCACAATTTGCTTAGCACGTTCGGGAGGCACTTTTTGGAATACGAACATGGTTGCATTGGCAATTGCAAAATTTCAAAATGGCACGTGAAGCTGGCGAAACCCTGCGTTCTTTCCCACCTCAACATACCTCCGTTTCCTCCTTGTAAATAACCGTAAATAAAAAGGATCAGAGAGGAGCGTTTTTCTTACAAAGAGGTACAGGAGGTGGGGGAGGAAGCTCAGAGATATTGCCAAACATTGTGGATTGGCTGAGTCAGGCGGCTGATTGTTTGACTCCATTTTCGAATCTGATTCCTGCCAATACATTCGGAATTCATTCCAAGCCATTAAGCTTCTGAATGCCCCTTTTGGCACACCGTCCCGGCGCGGATACGGGGGGGGCGTCAACGAGTCCCGGCGCGCCGGGAAACAACGATTCTCGGCACATGGGACAGGTACCGAATCTACTGACCAGCCACTGTAATCGTGCCTTCGTGGCGACAAACCTTTTTATTCACAAAGATGCCGAAAGAAATTACCAACCGCAAAGAATTGGTTAGGTAATCAAATGCTCTTCGTGTCTTTGTGTCGTTGTGGTGAGAAAACGTTCTAATTCACAAGGGGGAAGCCGAGGGCGACTCGGCGAGCAACGACCAACGACCAACGACCAACGACCAACGACCAACGACCAACGAGTAACGAGCAACGAGCAACGAGCAGTTATTCCCGGCACGCGGGGACAGGTACTGAATTTACTGATTAATACTGAATATACTGACCAATACTGCCAATACTGACCAATACTGCCAATACTGACCAATACTGCCAATACTGACCAATACTGCCAATACTGACCATTACTGCCCATGCTGTTAACACTGATAATACTGTCTCCGTGGAATTCGTGGTTTAGAATTCTGAACCTGTCCTGGCGCACCGGGACTTCCCGTGGGGGCTCATGTTGCCGGATTGGTTCTGGTGGCTGGAGCTTTCGGGCCAATCTTTGGGGGCGATTGTCGGCGTTTTGCACTCAGATGTGCGATGTGATTGTGGAACACAATCATGAAATAATACCGTGGTTGTTCAGCGGTGGTTAAGGCGACAAGATTCTCCGCGCGGCACTAATATCGCCAACTGGTGATGTCGGCCCCTTTTGGCGCAGTTGCCAGCATGTGTTTGACCATTGCCGGAATTTCGCGCAATGGCGCGGTCATGGCGCTGTGTGCCGCCGACATGTTCGGCCCGCCTCCCCACCAACCGTGCGGCTGGCCGGGGCCGTATTCAAACGTGCCGCTGACATGCGGGTGGCGGGTTCCGGCCAGAAAGTTCTGGAGCATCCGGACCGCATTGTTGAGGTAAAACGTATCCATGGTTCCGACAGTCAGGTGGAGTTTACCCTTCAATTCCGGGCCGATGGTCCGCCAGTGTGTTTTGAGATAATGGCACAGATCATAATGCTTGCGCCAATACATTGCGGTTTTTCGATTGATTTGGCCGGTCAGTGGATTCCAGATCGGCGCGGGGTATCCATTTGGCCCCACCGGACCGAACACGGCCTGCCATGCGTCAAACTGGCGAGATGAACGCCCCTTGGATCCCAGAACGCGTTCCCGGAGCATTTCGCGAGCCATGGTTGTAATAATGGATCCGTCGGTAAGCCGGGCGGCCGGGCGGGGAACGCGTGAAAATGGGCCGAGATTCCAGAAGGCATTGCGGTCGCGGTAAAGATCGACAGCCATAAAGGCATGAAAATTCACCGGATCCGGGCATGCCACCCACGCTCCGTTGAATTCGCGCGGATAAAATATCTGCGAAGCCAGCGCTTCCCATCCGCCGGTGGAATATCCGTAAAGTGCCCTGGCCCAGCTCTGTCCGATTCCGCGATACTTTTGTTCCACAAACGGGATCAGTTCATGTACGATCGCATCGCCGTAGGGGCCCACGTTGGCCGAGTTCACGGCATAGGAATCGTCATAATATGGATTGGGGCTTTGAATAATGAGAATCAGAACATGCGGCAACGTGCCCGATTTCCAGGCCTTATAGAATTGATACTCATATTGCGCCAGCAAATCGGTATGGCCGGTTGAATCTGCCGCCGGCGGTGTGGAGGTCATGGAAATCGGAACGGCGAACTGGCGCTGAAAATGCCCCTCATAGACAATCAACGGATAATGCGCATTGGGATGCGAGTACCAGCCGGCCGGCAGTTGCACCATCGCTCCCAGATACATCGGCCGGCCCCAGAAACGGCTGAGTACCGGACTTTCCATGCGGAAGCGCTTGAGATAGCGGGTGCTGTGCAGCACCGGCAGCGGTTTAATGATGTGATTCAATGTCAGGTGAATCGTACCCGGCCGGTCCGGATTGAAATAGACGCGTTGCGGGGTGCTGTATAAATTTCCGGGTTTTCGGTTCCATTGCTGGCCCTCGCCCTCATCATTGGGCAGCTTGACTACCGCACCATCGGATAGATGGAAGGTTGTATAGACGTTAAATAATGCCTGCACTTCGTAATGCCCCGCAGGCACGTTCCTCATGCTTTTAATTGGATAACCCAGTGAATGGCCGCCGATTATTTCCGGTTCCCCCGCTTTCCATTGATTGCACTGATGTCCGAATATTTCGGCGGTTTCTATGCTGTCATTGACCTCAAAGCGCGGTTGCCGGCCGCCATTGGCCGCGAGTATGACATACAGCCGCCCCTGTAACGGCCTTCTGCGCACGGCGTGCGGAAAAGTCACGCTGAACCGCAATCCTGGGGCGGCGCGTACATGGGCCGGCCCAGGCAGCAGGGCGATAGCGCACATGGTTAAAATGAAACTTCCGCCGTAAAGTCGAGGCAATCGCATGCGTTGATCCTTCTGCTTTTATGGCACATGATGTTGCATGAATCAGATTCCAGCGAGGTTATACAGCCCGCCGCGCAAAATGCCGCCGGCCCGCGACCAATGGGCGGCTTCCGCCATAATAAGGGACGCCCAACATCGCACCGGCCGTGTTGGCACATTCAGTATGATGTCGCCGAACCCAATCCGGTAAGAGGATATGTTCCACGGGCGGATTGCCGCTGTCAACGCAACGGCGGGCACCACTTGGCGCATTTGCGGGGCAATGAATCCGCCCGGTGCGATTGCGCATGGGCCTCGCATGAAAAAAGCGCAGGCCCCGCTGCGTACTGATGCTGCGCGTGTGCGGATCAACCAGCTGCGCATGAAACGGATTTCAAACCCTGAAGAAGCACCAGACTCTGCGGGGTGTTACGATTCCGGATACTGAATCAAAGCCGCTTTTCCATCGGAACCGACCGCACGAATGATTTCCTTGACATCCTGCTTTGTTTTCTCCATGGCCCCGCGCATGACTCGCCATGCGTGATGCTCATGATCCATGGTGCGGCTGCAGTCGTTGAAATACCGGATATAGTTCATCCGCAGGCCTTCACCAAAATTGATCTTGGTCATACCCGCCTTGACCGTGCGGCTGATATCTTCCATCGAAACACCGCAGGTGCCATGCAACACCAGCGGCACGTTCGTGGCGGCCCGGAGTTTGGCGATCAGATCGTAATCAATTCCCTTCTGCTCTTTGAAAATGCCGTGCGTGGTGCCAACCGCCACGGCCAGCAGGTCCACATCCACCTTGGACAGGAACTCGCGCGCTTCCTGAACGCTGACGGTGGGAGCCTTGCGGCCTTCGGCATCCGAGCTTTTGATGATGTGGCCAATTTCAGCTTCGACACTGATACCCAGCGGACGCACCATGTTGATAATTTCCTTTGTGCCGCGGACGTTGGCCTCCATCGGCTGATCCGCGTAATCAATCATCACATGGGTAAATCCGGCTTTGACCGCCCGCGCTACAGAGGCCGGGCTTTTTCCATGATCCAGGGCAATGGCGACGGGAATGGTGCAGTTCTGGGCGAGAAACCGGATCAGCATGCCGGCGTAATCGTAACCGCGGTACTCCAGATTCGGCTCATAGCACTGAATAATCAATGGCGATTGCAGTTCCTCCGCGGCCTCAATAATGGCCCGGGTGATGTCATACGTTCCGCCGTTGGTATTCAACGCGGGAACGGCAAACCCCTTGGCGACAGCCTGATCACAGAGCATTTTGGCATTGACAAACTTCATGGAAGGTCTCCTTATTAAATCCAACAAAACGGAACGATCTTAACACTTGCGAGCGGCCTGCCCGGCAGGTATTTCCAATTGCGCATCGGGCAGAACCTCGCCTTCAACCGCCTGGCGCTGCTGCTGCATGACCGCCACGACATCTTCGAGACTGCGTTTGGTCGGCGGCGTAACGGCGCTGACAATCACATGTGCCAAAATCCCGGCAAGCGTGGGGATCACGGCATTGTTCAGCCACGCGGCCGACGGCGGCGCAAACATTCCCAGTAACGAAACCGACGGGGTAATAACCAATGCGGCAATGGCACCCTGCCAGGTTGCCCGCTTCCAGAATCTGCCAAGCAGAATGATAATGGCCAGACCGCTCATTGTTACGGGCAGAAACTTCACCACAAAACCCACAATGGATCCGGCGTGCATCGCCACTGTAATGGCCGCGGCGAACGCTCCGATCAGCGCCAGCCGGACGGTCAGAAGCGGTCGCTGAGGCAGGCGGCCGGTGGCCAGGGGGTAAATATGTCTTACAAAAAAGGTGCTGGAGGTCATGGCCATCCAACTGGCGCAGGATACAATTCCCGAAGCCACCGAAATAACGACCAGGGCCGCCAGCCACGCGGGTAAAACGTGCATAACCAGCCAGAGCAACGCTTCGTCGGGATCCTTCAGGTGAGGCATGAGTTTGAAGGCATACATCCCGGTTATGGCGATCACCACGGAAAAGACAATCACAATCAGTCCGGCCGTAACCATCGCCCAGCGCGCAACCGATTCGCTTTTGGCGCTGTACATGCTCAGCCGCCGGCCCGGATCGGCGACAACGGCCAGAACCAGCGACACCAGAAGTCCGGCGACCTTCCACCGGCCATAGGAGGCAACGCCTAAAAATGAAAAATAGGCCGGCGGCATGGAATCTCTGAGTCCCGTCAGTCCTCCGCTGTGGGACAAAGCCGAATAGGTCAGAACGCCGAAGCCGCAAAGGAGAATCAGCGCCTGGACGAAATCGGTATAGACCACACTTTTGATTCCCCCGGGAATGGCGATGCCCGCGGCGATTAATCCCGCCAGCACCACGCTCCAGTGCAGGGACAGGTGCGTAACCGCGGCCAGAACAGCCGCGGCACCCATGATCTGCACGGTCAGCCAGCAAAGCTGAGAAAGAAACAGGCTGATATTGGAGAACTCGGCGACAATCCGATTATCCCCGTAATAGGACGTGATTTCCTCGCTGAGGGTCATGAATCGATAGCGGCGCATGACGGCAAAACCCAAGCCGGTTAATGCCGTGCCCAATCCCAATCCAATGGGGTACGCACTGCCGGTCCAGCCGTGTTGATAGGCCAGGCCCGAAGCTCCCACGATCACGCCGGTACCGATACATCCGGCGGTAATGGTTCCGGTGAGCACCCAGAATGGAAAATTGCGGCCACCGATGACGTAGTCGGATGATTTTTTTATTTTCAGCATCCAGAAGGAAGAAAACAGCAGCATGCCAACGGCATAAAGCGTCAGGCCCAGTGCAATAGCGGCATGTGTTCCCATAGGTTATGCCCTTCCCATTCTAAACCGCCCGTTAAGACCTTGGCCGTTGCGCACTGCTGCTGCAACCTGTTTGGCTGTCAAACGCAACTGCCGGCCGAGTCACACAAACTGGATATGCATGGCCCGCGCCAAACGCCGCAGCATATCCATGTGGTGCCCCTCAAAGAGAACCACATGATGCGGCATGCCTTGATGGCAAAGCTCCTCAAACCATTCCCGCGGGTCCTGCCCGTTGAGTTGCGCCAGAGCGTTGGTGGCCATCAGATGGCGTCGGGGCTTGATGGTGCGCCCTTCCCGGGCGGTAAGCCAATATTTTCCGTCCGTGCGCCAGAATCGCAGAATGGTTACCGGCATGTTTATTCGCAGCGAAGCCTCAAGCACCGCCGGTTTTTTAATGTTGAAATGGCGCGCTATGGCCGGAGCGCCGGGTTCTCCCGGCGGCGGGCAAAGCGACATCGGCGCAGCGCCGCCATGCCACAGCGTAATGGTGCTGTCGTCATGTTCCAGCCAATCCGAAAGATACGCTCTGCCCATCCCCAGGCTTTCGCCGATCCATGCGGTCAACGCGCCGTCGGCATCTCCTTCGCAGGCCACGGCCCGGCCTTCATCCACCAGCCGGGCAATTGCGAGGTAGGGCCACTGACCAAATTGATTCGGCATTTCCGGCCATTCACGAATCGTCAGCGCATCAAGCGATTCCTGATCCATAAATCTACGCATCGCCATATACAAGCGCGATGCCATCGGCAGATCCCCGTCAACGGTATCTTTGTGCTCCAATCCCAAGGTTCTGACTGCTTCCACATCGGCGGCAACCTTCTGGTCGCTGAAGCCGAGCACCACGTCGGCGAATTCCATGAGGCTGAATGTTTGCAACTGCGCCTGCAGCCCGTGATGAATCGAAAAGGGATCAACGCTCATGGCAAAATAACCGGGGGCCTGCCCGCCGATACTGCCCAGCCGCACCGACCGCAAACGCCGAACCGTGGCCGCCAGCCGCACCGCCTGCTTCAATCGCTGCTGTGTTTCAGGGTCATCCGGATCGCCATAGACCAGTTCAAACGCATGTCCCATCTGACGCAACGTGGACGCCCAGCAATGCGCGCCAACCAGCGAGCATGAACTGATCATATCGCCCTGCTGATTCTCGGGTGTCGCCCACAACAGCGGCGGATCGGGCCAGAGTTGCGCCAGCGTCGGAGCCAGGCGTCCATCGGCCATGGTTGTCTGCAGGAGCACAATGGCATCGACTCCTCTGGCCTGACATGCCGCCAGTGATTGCCGCAGTGATGCGTCATCAACCGCCTTTTCCGGCGGCTCGAATGCAACGAAATCCGTGCCGGTGAGCATGTTGCGCACGCGCTGCTCCATCTGCCGGCCCCATTCCATGTCAAAGCCCGGGCGGCGCCGGCCCAGAAAGATAATTCCCGCAACAATGGGTCTGTTTCCGGAAAGTGTATCTGTGGTGCGGGTCACACGTCCTGTTTCCAACGAATGACTGATCATACATGCACTCCTAAAGATACATGCTTGGTATCCACAAAGGCTTCAAGGCCCTCGATTCCCAGTTCACGGTTCCAGCCGCTTTGTTTAACGCCGCCGAACGGGCACTGGCTGGTGGACGGAACGCTGTCGTTCAGGCCGATGGTTCCAGCTTCCAGGGCTTCCATCAGCCGCATGGCCCGGTCCAGATCACGCGTAAAAGCGTAGGCGCTTAGACCGTAGGGTGAGGCATTGGCACGCTCAATGACTTCGGCTTCGGTATCAAACGGGCAGACCGGCGCCACCGGAGCGAAGGTTTCCTCGCTCATGCACGCCGCGTGCGCCGGGACATCTGCCAGCACGGTTGGTTCCAGGAACCAGCCCTTGCGCGACAACTGCTTGCCGCCGCACATTAATCGGGCACCCTGCTTAACCGCGTCCTGGATGTGTTCAAGTGCTTTGAGCACGGCGTTCTGATTAATCAACGGACCGATCTGCACACCATCTTCCAGACCGTCGCCCACTTTCATTGCGGCAGCCTGCCGGGTGAAGCGCTCCAGGAATGTATCGTATACGCGGCGCTGCACATAGATGCGATTGGCCGCAATACAGGATTGCCCGTTATTGCGGAACTTGGTGATAAGGGCGCCTTCCACCGCGGCGTCAAGATCGGCATCGTCGAATATCAGTACCGGAGCATGTCCGCCCAGTTCCAGCGACAGTGGTTTGATTCCTTCCGCGGCACCGCGAATCAGCGTTCTGCCGACCTCGGTGGAACCGGTAAACGTGATCTTGCGGCACAACGGATTATCGAGAAACTCCTGAGCGATCTGGGCGGAATCTCCCAAGACAAGCTGGAACACACCGGGCGGAAGCTGGGCGGCGTGAACACATTCAGCCAGGGCGACAGCGCACAGAGGCGTGGCACTGGCGGGTTTGAGGATAACCGCACAACCCGCGGCCAGCGCCGGCGCCACTTTGCGCAGGGCCAGCACCAGCGGAAAATTCCAGGGGCTGATGGCCGCAACCACCCCGACGGGGGTTTTCACAACCAGATGGCGCTTGCCGCGCACCTGATGTGGAATAATGCGGCCATAAATGCGCCGCGCTTCCTGGGCAAACCACCGGAGATGATCCACGGACATGGCCACTTCACCGCGGCTCTGGGCCAGCGGTTTGCCATTCTCCATGGTAATGGTGCGGGCAATTTCATCTCCCCGGCGTTCGAGTTCATCGGCGATTTTCTGCAGATATTCTCCGCGTTCCCGTCCGGGTACCTCCCGCCACAACCGAAACGCCGTTTGCGCATCGGTAAGGGCCTGCGCCACGGTTGATCGCGGCACCGTGCAGACCTCGGCAATGGTTTCATCGACCGATGGATTGACCACGCGCAACCGGGTTGCTGTTTGTACCCACCGACCATTGAGATACAGCGGAAGAACCTTCATTTTCCGGGCACCTTTTTCCAGTCATTCAGGAACATTTCAATGCCGATATCCGTTAACGGATGCTGATACAGCTGCTGAAGAACGTCAAAACTCATCGTGCTGATATCCGCGCCGGCCAGTGCGGCATCCAGCACGTGCAGCGGATGACGGACCGCCGCGACGATAATTGCCGTCTTAAAGCCATAGTTGCCGTAAATGGTTTTGATCTGCCGAACCAGGTCCATACCGACATGGCCCACCGCATCGAGCCGCCCGACAAACGGGCTGATGTAGGTGGCTCCGCATTTGGCGGCCAACAGGGCCTGCAAGGGCGAGAACGTCACGGTCACGTTGGTCTTAATGCCTTCGGAGGCAAGCGTTTTAACCGCCTTCAATCCTTCCTTCATCAGCGGCACTTTGACGACCACATTTTTGCTTAGCGCGGCAAGCGTTCGTCCTTCCGCAACGATTTCACCGGCGCTCAAACCGATGGTTTCCAGACTGATCGGCCCGTCCACCAGCGAGCAGATTTCCCGATACACATCCGCGGCGGGGCGGCCGGTTTTTGAAACATGTGTCGGGTTGGTTGTTACGCCGTCGAGTATGCCCCAGGAGCAGACCTCCCGGATTTGCGAGACATCGGCGGTATCAAGAAAAATTTTCATATTCGGTGTCCTTTTATCTTCTCAAAACAATCCATCTCAGCTTTCCCGCCGACGCGGCCTGGGAAAATTGACAAAATTCTTCGCATTGCGCCCGGATAGAACGTTCTGCACATCCCGGCAGATCGCCGTTACCACACGGTCCTGCGCTTCACGCGTAAATGCGGCAATATGGGGAGTTAAAATAACATTATTCATCGTGCACAGTGCATCCGAAGCCGGCGGTTCGGTCTGCCGCACATCCAGCGCGGCCCCGGCGATGCGCTTATCCTCCAAGGCCCGGATCAGGTCCTTTTCATCCACGACTTCACCGCGCGCCAGATTGAGAAAAAAGGCGGTGGGTTTCATTGCGGCGAAACGCTGATAATTAAACAGTCTTGCTGTTTGCGGAGTCAGAGGCAGATGGCATGACACAAAATCGCTGTTTTTCAGCAGATCTTCCAGTTCAACAAGTTCCGCATGGGTTTCCGTAACGGCTACGGAGTCGGGGCTGATACAGGTGTCGTGTGCGAGAATATTCATGCCCATGGCCCGGGCACGCGATGCGGTCAGTACACCGATCCGCCCCAGGCCGACGATGCCCAGCGATTTGCCGTACAATTCCGTACCCACAAAGCGCTGCCTGTCCCAGCCGCCGCCGCGAACATGCGCATCCGCTTCGGGCAATTTGCGGGCCAGCGACAACATCATGCCAATCGCCAATTCCGCCACGGAAATGGAATTCTGGTCGGGGGTGCTGGCCACCACAACTCCCGCCGCGGTTGCCGCCGCCACATCAACATTATCCAGCCCCGCGCCGGCGCGGCCGATGATCTCCAGCCGGGTTGCCGCGGAAATCAGTTCCGCCGTTACACGCGTCTGATTGCGAACGATCAAGGCCCGGCAATTCGCGACAGCCTTCTTGAGCTTGTCCGGTGCCTTCCAGAGGCCGGGGTCCAATGTCACGCCGCAGGACGATTGCAGTTCCTCCAGAGCCTTGCCGCTGATATTTTCCGATATGATCACATCCGAACTCACGGGATCACCTCATTGCCCTTCAGCGCGTTGAGTGTAAATGGAACATTCAGATCGGAGCATAACTGTGCCAGCTCAGCTCTGGTGGCTTCATCAAGGCCAATTCCCCGGGCCATGTTTTCCGCCGCGCGCCGGGCCGAGCGCTCGCCCGGAACCAGTATCTGCTGAGTGTCAGGCCTTTTACGGCACGCCTTGATCTGATTAATGGTTTCATCCATGCGGCTTATAAACTCATGCACATCCATAAAAGCTTCTATATCCAGCAGGCAGAAGAAGTGCCCCACATCCTGCTTGCGATCCATGTTTTTATACATGGATCCGATTTGCGGCCCGACCGCCGAGCCGGACAATACGCCGGAGAGCACTTCCACCAGCACCGCCAGCGCGTAACCTTTATGACCTGCCATGGTCAGCACCGTGCCCAGAAGCGCCTGTGCCGCATCGGTTGTCGGTTCGCCTTCCGGCGTCAAAGCCCAGCCCAACGGAATTGATTTTCCACTTTTTTGTGCCGCTATGATGTTCCCGCGGGCAACAATCGACGTAGCCAGATCAATCTTTACCGGAAAGCCTTTTCCGGTCGGAAAAGAAGCCGCAATCGGGTTGGTTCCGAAAAAAGCCTGACAGCCGCCTTCCGGAGACATCGCCGGTTCGCAGTTGGTCATGGCCAGCAGGATCATATTTTCCCGCGCCGCCCGGTTGCAGTAATAGGACAGCGCCCCGAAGTGCTGCGAGTTGCGGATTGTCGCCACGGCCACGCCGCTGGCGCGTGCCATCGGCACCAGGAGTTGCAGCGCTTTTACCGCCTGCACCTGTCCCAGACCGTTGCCGGCATCGACAGCCAGGGTCGCGCCTCGCTGCCTCTGGACCGTCAGAACGGCCTTCGGGGCGATAAGCCCCTTTTGAATTCGGCGGATATAAATATTCAGCCGTGATACGCCGTGGCTCGATACGCCGTGTACGTCAGCATCCACCAGCGCATCGGCGAGAATATCGGCATCCGCAGGGCTGACACCGGCTGCAACCGCGATAGACGCCGCGAGATTGCGCACCGCATCCGGCGCATAACGCAGGCCCGGTCCGGCTTTTTGTGGTACTTGCATTGTCGGCATACTCTGATCCTTACGCACTGCGGTACAGTTTGGTCATGACAAACTCACGATGTCCCAGCACCTCCGCCGCCGTCAGCCGGCCGCCGCAGGTGCGCAACATGACATCCAATAGCCTGTCACCGGCCTGATCCACAGTCATTTCACCGCGCAGAATGGCTGAAACATCCAGATCAATATGTTCGCTCATGGTTGTACACGTTACCGGGTTCGCGGAGAGCTTAATGACCGGCTCAATCGGATTGCCGATCACATTGCCCTGGCCCGTGGGAAACAGGTGCACCACCGCGCCCGAGGCTGCCCATAACGTAACCGCCTCCGCCGCCGCCGAGGATGTATCCATAAACCACAATCCTTTGCCGGAGGGTGCTTCGGCAGGTTTCAGTACACCGACAAACTTGGTCTTTTTCCCAAGTTTTTCGATATTTCCCAGCGCTTTTTCCTCAATGGTTGTCAGACCGCCGCGGATATTGCCTTTCGTCGGCTGCGATTCCGAGAGATCATCGGTCTTTTCCTTGAAGATCATTTCATTGTAACTGGTCCAGACTTTCATGAACGCCTCGGCCACCTCGGGGGAGGCCGCCTTGGCGCGGACAATGTGCTCGCCGCCGGTAAGTTCCGACGTTTCACCGAATGACGCGGTGGCTCCTTGAGCTACCGATTTATCAATGACATTGCCTACCGCCGGACACGATCCAAGTCCCGTGGTGGTATCGGATTCACCACATTTAACCGAGATATACACCTCATCGAGCCGGCATTCCTCGCGTTGCAGTTCACTGGCCCAGTGCATATATTCCTTCGCCTGCACCGATGCCGCGGCAATGGTTTTGATGTCACCGAAGCGTTCGATGGAAAATCCTTTGACCGGCTTACCGGTTTTCGCTATTCCATCAACAATGCGCTGCGTCCAGCCCGGCTCAATTCCAATAACCACGCACGCCGCGACGTTCGGGTTCGATCCGGTGCCGATCATGGTGCGGAAAAACAGTTCCAGATCCTCGCCAAACTGCAGCCGGCCATAGGCATGCGGGAGCGCTAAGGTTCCCTTGATGTTATTGGCCACGGCCTCACAGGCCGCGTTGGAGATATCATCCACCGGGAGAATCACCACATGATTACGAATCCCGACCCGGCCGTTTTCACGGCGATAACCTTTAAATGTTGGAATCCCCATAGTTTTCACCACCTCTTGGTTTTAAGATTGTGTACGTGAACATGTTCGCCGGTTTTAATCGCGGCAACCACTTTGCCAATGTCGCAACCGTATTTGGTCACCGTGTCGCCGGGTTTGAAATCCCGCAGGGCGATCTTGTGCCCCAGCGGAATGTCCATCAAAGCCGTGAGCTTTGGAGCGGCATTGCCGTGCAGAGCCTTACCCTGCACCGCCTGGCCGGCTTTGATATCGATGACCGCGACACCGACATCATCTTTTTCGTCATGCATCAGAAACTCCGTCATATTTTTTATATCTCCACAATGAACCAGCGATTTTTACAACAATTCAATCGCCTAGATAAAAGCATAAATGTCCGGACGAAACTTACAAGTCCCAAATTTAGTCAAAAGTTGTATCACTTTTCGTCATTTTTATTTGGCAAGCCCGCAATCAGGATATTCTTGCCCTATTTTGCCTCGATGACCGGTAAATCCATCGGAATCAGTGTATTGTGCGCACAATTCTCTCAAGACTTCTGATTATTCAGCACACGGGAAGCACCCGCGCGATATGTCTTTGCGGATTTGTTTAACATGACCCGGAGCTGGTATGAAAGCAGATATCTCTAAGCGTTCATACAGCGGGATTTCGCGGTGGTTATCGTCTGCACCGGCAGGCATTGCATTGGCAATTGATGGGTATCCCATGGGCATAACCCACGTTATTTGACTCAATGCCTTGGCGCGCGTTGCTTCATGAATCAATGCATCTGGAATATTAGAATCTGGCAGTAACGGAGCGTACTATTTTCAGTCGCGTGAGCGACATGTGTTTTGCGGGAGTATACTTCGATATAATTATTGGCATCATAAGTCTGGTTGGCGGAATGGCTGTTAACGGTTACGGGGCGCGTTATTGCGATGCATACGCGTTGAGGTAATCATCCATTTGGCGGGTCATCAGGAGGCTGAAAATGTCAGTGCGGCAGAATCGCTTTTTTCTCCGTGTTCTAACATGTCTGGGGATTGCTTGTGTCGTGCCGCCTGGTGCTGGCAAGCCGGGCCCCGCATTGGCCGCAGCAGTTCCTGCATCGCACGCAAATGTGGCGTTGCAGCGCATCGGGGTGGCTCCAAACCACCGGGGCTTCCTCCGGATCCCTTCCCGTCGGCCGTTCTATCCGTGGGGATTCAACTACGGCAACCATGGCCGTCTGATTGAAGATTTCTGGGACACGCACTGGTCAACAGTGGCCCGAGATTTTCACAATATGCGGGAACTGGGAGCCAATGTCGTGCGCGTACATCTGCAATATGGAAAGTTCATGCTGGCTCCGGATAAACCCAATCCGCTATCGTTCAAACTGCTGTCGCGACTGCTGCGCCTGGCGGAAAAGGACCGGCTTTATCTTGATCTTACCGGTTTGGCCTGCTACCGCGTTTCCGATACCCCCAAATGGTACAACGCGATGAACGATCGACAGCGCCGCACGGCCCAGGAAAACTTTTGGCGGGATATTGCCGCAACCTGCGCCGGCAGCCATGCCGTATTCTGTTACGATCTGATCAATGAGCCTGTTGTTCCCGGGTCACGCCGGAAGCCCGGGCAGTGGCAGCCGAAAAGCTCCTTTGGCGGATACGATTTTCTGCAATTTATTACGTTGAGCCCCGGCCGCACCAGGCGCACGGAAGTCGCCGTTCAATGGATTAACGCCATGACCCGGGCCATTCGTTCGCGCGACAAACAAACATTAATCACCGTGGGGCTTTTGCCGTGGATACCCAAATGGGGATGGCTCTCGGGCTTTGTGCCGCGAATCATCGGGCCGCATGTGAGTTTTATCAGTATTCATATTTACCCCCGGACTGGTAAGTTGAATCAGGCCATGGAAGTCTTGCGTCGATGCGCCGTCGGCAAACCTGTGGTTATTGAGGAAACATTTCCACTTTCGTGCTCCGCCGCGGAGGAACAGAAATTTCTGCTGGCCTCCCGCACCACCGCCTGCGGGTGGCTGGGCCATTATGACGGTCTGACCCTTCAGGATTATCGCAAGCTCTCCCGTGAACACCGCCTGACAATCGGCGAGGCCATCTACCGCTCATTCGAACAGATGTTTGTAAAACTCAAGCCCGATTTCGTCCGGCGGCAGCCCGCCAGGCACTAAGCCCGGCAGAAGCGCATTTGGTTGTCGGTCCGTTCTTGTTTCCTTCTGTTTTCGCCGGAGGCGTTACAGTTTCATGCGGGCCAAGGCGCTGTTAACCGCCTGGATATCAAATGCTTCGGGGGCAATATTTCGCGCTCGGTACCATTCCGCATGCGCCGGATGCTTTTTGTCGGCAATCGCTTTGAGCATTTCGTAATAACCGTGCATGCCGCCGCTGTCTTCCAGGGGGCAGCGCCTTTTGCCGGCGGTACAAAGTGTTTCGGGCCGGCCGGCACGAGCTGGAATTATTTTTTCCACAGTGATGGTATGTTCCCAGGAATCACCGAAATCGTAGAGATAATAGAACTTCAATTTCTCGCGCAATACCTCGCTAAGCTGGAAGCAGGTTTCGTCTTCACAATCCATTTCTTCCAATTCGGTTTCGTCCGGCGCGGTGCCGCCAAAAGGTGTGCCGTCAATGGTAAATTCATGCAGATGCGCGTTTTCCCACCCCATGGCAACCTGAATAACCCAATGCAGTTCATCCAGGGTGAGATCCGCTGGAACAATAACCCGCCGCCAGATCGGAGGTTTGCTTCCTTCAAGGACAATTTTGAGTTGAAAGCCTCCGGCTTGGCGCGATGTTTTTCCCGCTTTCGGCTTCTGGGCTCTAATGCCATCGATAAAGTGCAACGCTTTTTTCGATTCGCGCAGACATTGTTCCAAATCCTTTGCGGTAATACCCGGTATCGCATCCATGATCGCTTCAATCGAACCGAGTTTTTGAAAAGCCGCCAGGATCAGCAGCGATCGCTCGGATAACCCGCCAATAAGCTTTTTACTTTTCGCCATCGTTTTCTCCTGAGGCAACGCAACACCAAGTACTTTAACTGGTTTTAAATCCAAAGTCATGGCACCGCATTTCCCCACGGAAGCGGTCCGGCCGCGGACAAACAATTCAAACATGTTCTATAACATTGAGATAATAGTGCCAGCGACATTTAAATAGTCCTGACAGGCGCATGGCTATGACGAAATCCCTCGTTTTACGCCACATCCGCGTACCTGAGTTAGATTGGTTCCCAATCCGTTAATCGCTCCGTCGCTTTGTGTGCTTGCGGCAATCAATGAATTCCGGCTCGCCGGGAAACGATAAGCCGTGACCCGTGACCAATGATTGTCCGCGGCCCGCCGCCACGTTATTCTCACGTCAAATTCCAAATTTCCAGTTCCATGCTTCTGATTTCAGTTTTCCGCTACTGATTTCCGCATCTGCTGAGAGTGCTGGATGGATGTTTCAACAAGCAGACTGCTCAGCGATCAGTCGCGCTTGATCATGGAATATGTCGTCCGGCCCGTGCAGCCTGCAAGGCTGCAGTCAATCTTGTCGTCGTGACTTTCTGGCAAATCCGCCAGCCCGGCTCAGGCAGCGTTTCGGCATTCCGCAGCAGCACCCGGTCACTGAGTATCTATCATCACGATCCGAGGCATTTCATCCTTAAGATGCGGGATGATTCAATACTCACCTGAAGTGATGCGTAAGCTGCGGCAAACGGCCCGTTCGGTGAAATCCACCAACGACCGGTCTGTACAATGGCCTGCGTGGGCCTGCGGCTACAGGCTTGGCCTCTTTTCCCATCCATAGCTTCTGACAATAGCTCTTTCTTCGAAGATACCATCCCATGATATTCGCTCCTTCCATATGACCAATTACTTTGAATTATATTTCTCGCAAAGCTCATAATTCAATTAGAAAAGTATATGCGAACGGCCTGGTGGATTTCCAAAAATCGCAACCCGGCAATAATTGGTTCCGAAAAGCAGCAATGACTGGATATACCTCGGCGAAGCAGGCATTGAAAAAATCAGAGGTAAAACCAACGGCCCGGAAATTGAATTTGAGAAACTGCCGCATTCTGAAAATTTACAAAAGAGTTGATTAATTCTATGTTGATGTTTTAAACGGTCCGCGATGTGACAAACGTGATTGCTGAAATGTTCGTCGCCGAGCGCTGATCGCCCTTCATTGCCCGCTGGTTTGGGCATAACACCAGACCGATTATGGCGATGTACGCCGGGCGAATCGGAAATTATTCACCACCTCTTGGCAATGTGTTGGAGCTGGTCCTGACATCCTCCCGGCACCCGCGGACAAGATTGGAACATCGAGAGATTAATCAAGTCCCGCTTTTGCATCCCGGTGCCATGGCGCTCGGGGGTGTTAAATTAACGAGTTGATCCACTACTACACGGTTGGCCGCAATGGAGACAATTGCCATTGGATGTCTAAATGGTGAAGGCCATGGTTCAAATAATTTAGCGAGCCACGATATACCGAAAGGATACCGGACGCGGGAGGTGCCATCCAAAGCACAGCCAAGAAGCGATCTTGACGCACGAACAAAGGGCGGCCATAGAAGCCCTCAATCCGAATGGACGCGATAGCAATGATGTGTTTTAGTCCCAAAATCTGTTTAGTGGCCAAAGCTCCGGGTTAGTACCCATAGAGTCCTGCCTGTGGGCCGGCCGCCGATATGCCCGGTGTTACGTAGATAGCTCGTCCCGATTATCTTGTTCCCGCTTATAGCCAAGATGCCGCTGTCGTTACCCCATTCACGCATTGCACCAAAGAAATGCGCCAAGACTTCACAGCTCCCCGTGGCCCGGCTGATGTGGAAGATCGTTCCTCCGCCAACGAGCTTACCATTGCGAAAGGTTTCGCCGAAGCTGCTGCCATAGAAATTGCCGTTTGCATCCATGAGAATCTTGGGACGGGTCTGGCAATCCGCGGAACGTGGGATTACTGCAACACACAGCCCCGCAAGGGTTTTGGAGAACTCATAGACATTGAAGTTATCACCGGTCCAAGGATGCAACGCATTTGGCATGGGGAAATCCCCACCCCAATGGTCTGGCAAGCCGGCTCCATAGGCGCAATTTTGGCTGGCTACCAAATTCCCCAGGGCGTATGGCCAATGACGAAATTTCCCGGAAGCACTAAGCATAAATACCATCGGCTCGTTCCCCTGCGTCCCCAAGCCAAACAAATTGCCCTTTTTAGCATCAATTGAATTTGGGGCGAGCCACCGCCCCGTGGATGCCGACCACAGTGTTACAAAATTCGGATGTAGAACCATTGTGGCTGATTTGGCAAACGGAAGTCCAAAAATCTGCCCCGGCGATTCGCCATACAGGGTTCCCGCCGAAGTGCTTATCCCATTGCATGGCGGCGCGTTGCGGAACACCTTTAACGCACCTGCGCGGTTAATATAGCAGACCACCTTTCCAATGTTGCTGTACGCGAAAGCCCCCGTGTCGGCCGGAATAATCGTTGTCAGATTCAGTGGATTCTTTAATTGTGTCAGCGCCTGCTTTACACCAGTGGAAATGTTGATGCGAAAAATCGTTCCGTTTCCATATTGGCCACCGTAATTGGTCGCTGCCAGGATGGAATTGCGCCCTCCGTGGCAAAAGGCTACCATTCCGTGAAGCTCCGTGGTGAATGCGAATTTTGCAACCACGTGTAGCTTCCAATTGAGGGCGGGCTTGGCTGGTTTAACTCCGGCAGACTCTGTCGGGGCCACCTGAATTTCGGAATTTCGGATCGGGAGGACAGGCGGTGTATGGGCAAGAGCCTTCGGAAGCGGCGCTGACGGCTGGATATCAATTTGGGTAATATCGTCCACCTGGCGGGCACCGCTCCACTGCGAAATCCCCCAAAGGGTGTCCCCGCCGGATTTTATGAACGGGTGCCAGCTCAATGCCGAAAACGCGGGCGGCAATGCCGCGATTCTCACCGGGCTTCCGTTATATGGCACAAGGAAGCAGGTTGCTCGCCCGCCCGTCGTCCACCCAAAGATACCGTCTCGCAACGTAATGAGCTGATTCCTGGGAAACACCCCGTAGCTCGGAGAAAAATGAAACAATACCCTGCGATTTCCATGCGGTCCAACGGCAAGCAGTTGCCCAAACCCGTACCGGCCGCCGCGATTCGTGAATACCATCGTCCCGTTTGGTTCTACGGCGAAAGCGGTGGGAATCGGACCATATCTGCCCCCGAAACGAGCGACAACTTTGAATTTTCGGTCTGCCGACGAAAATTCAAAAGCCCATGAGAGCAACCCTCTTTTCTTTGACCAAAGCTGCGTCAGGCCATACGCCCGGTCGGCTGTACCGTGGGAGGACTGTCTGATCACAAGCCCTTGTGGCGAAAGCAGTCCGGGCAATGGGACCCACGCCGGAAGTACTCCAGGATTCGGGTAGCTCTTGCTGGTCCATCCATGGATGCGAAATGACCTTAATACCACTGCGGGGCGGCGTCTCCCGATAACAAATATATATCCGTCGTTGAAATTGCCGCCTGAGGATGTTGTCACTACCTCATTTTTTCCAAAGTTGTGGAGGCGCACCGATGCGCCTATCTTGGATAATTCCGGCGGACGCCACAAAACGTACGGTACTCCGCTGTGGGGAATGGCAACTATCTTCCATTGATACATCATACGGTTGAGCGGCCCCACCGACACTGGCCGCCTGTTCGTAACATATAAGGACTTGTCGCTTCGATTCTGGATAATGCGGCAGGATGGCGAGGCGAGGGGGCTCCGGGTGATTACGATTTGATTGTAATATCCCGTAGCGATGTTGACCCGAAGCAGAGATGTGACGAGGGGACCCTCCGGCTCTGGTCGGCCAAAGCCGAGGTGGTCACGAACAAAATGGCTGTCGAAGGCATAAACATACCTCGTTGTAGCTAAAAAGTGCGACCCCAAGGTGTGTCCCGGTCCCAAGGCGAGCAACGCGTGGGTACCGCCAGTGCGGATATTTCGTTTAACCAGTACTGAATCCGGGGCGTTTGCGGCACCCAGATTCCCCGCTTCGTAGTAAATGTGTCCTCCCGAATACTCCGCTGGTCTGGAGAGATCACAAGCGTAACCGCCGGTGCTTAAGCTTCCAACATTCTTGAGGTGGATTCCAAATACGGGAGGGGCACTGGCTGCAAATTTGTGCCCGGTGCCTTCGGGTACTGTCCGCAGCACCGACGGTGGTCCGGCCACTGCTGGTCGGGCTGGAGATGACCGCAGTGGAGTCGCAGCCTTTGGAGCTTGCATGTTAATCGCATATAACGAATCGCCGCCGGGATTGCCACCTTCGGCAGTCAGTAAGTAAAAGGTGCCAGTAGCACCGGCAACAAGCCCTGGAAAAGTTGCCGATGGGCGATAGATTATGCCCGCAGGTAAGGACTTTGCCGTTATTGCCCCAGAGTGCGATACGAAAAATATGGTTCCATGTCCGCCGGGCCCGCTTGCAATGGTAAATCCGGCTACACCGCCGTAAAGCGGCTCAAGCGGATATCGCGGGTACACTCCCGTTGGGCCCGAGAATCTAACCAGCAGCACCGCTTTATGTCCACGCGTGTATCGCCTTAGCTCGCCAAATCCGAACGGGCCACCGTTTGTGGCGACGACCACGTCACCGCTCGATTCGACGGCGAATCCGCTGATGTTCCGCCCTACTCGGGTATCAAAGTGCATAACCACACGGACATGCCCAGTCTTCCGCGAAATCCGAAATATCCAGTGGGCGGAGCCGCGTGTATTTCTGTCTAAACTCGTCAGGCCATAAAGATATTGGCCAGGGCCTTTTTGGATAGGGAGCGAAAGGTATCCCGGTATTGCTTCGGCAGTTGGGAACCGGTTGAGTAAGGTATGACCGTGTTGAATCTGGTCGCTGGCTTTAAATCTCGCCAGCACATGCAGCGGAAAATGCGTTCCAACCTTAAAAATGGCGGCGTCCCCGAAGGAGCGACCGAAGAAATTGGATTGGCAAGTCACGCCAATTATGTCGCCGCCAGATTCGTAGAGACCGGCAATCTGGTGCGTTTTAAAACGAGCAACAACAACAGAATTCCCATTGCGCGGTATGGCAAGAACCCTCCCCACGCTGCTCTGAAAAGGCGGATATCCGCGCGGCTTGTTGATCGCCACATAGAGTGTACCGCGGGGGGTTTCAGCCATTCCGCCGCATGAAAAAATGAAAGGGGAGGGGTGGCTTGCCCTGATTTTGGCGACGACACGGTAGAGGTGTGTCTTTGGAGTAATTTCTACAACCTCATCCTGGCTCATCAAGTTCACTGACTGCAACCATAAATAAGTACCCCCATGCGCTCCGCAATAAACATACGACACACGGGCATGGGCAAAATGGGCGAGCGGGCTTATCTTCCTCAAAATCGCATTTATTTTCAGCACCTCACCTGAGAGCGTGGGAATTACGATATCGTTACCTTCCCGTCCCCACATTAAGGGCATACCCCAAGGAGATAATGGACTGCCCCATACGGGCGCAGGTTCCCGGAAGTTCAGGATGCGCCTCAAGGTGATGCTCACGGAGTTGTCATGTAAGAAGCCGCGGTGACTCGGATTAACGGTTTTAGCAGCGGTAAGCTCTTTATTGGCAACGGTACCGCTTGCAGTTGGCTTGCCATTATTATTTGCAACGGGTGGTGTCGGCGGCTTCGTGCCATTGGATGCATGGAGAGGTGATCCGTTTTTGGCAACTGGCGGAACCAGTCGCATTGATCGTGGTTTCTTTGCTTGATGCCACGGTGCCTCCACAGTACCCGGTGCTCTTGCCGGATTCCGCACGGCAAGAGGTGCGATGTTCACGTGCTTAATTAGTGGTGGCTTCGACCGGCTGGTGGTTGGCTGGTTCACCATCAGATTGTGTGAAACCAATAGGCCGCCAGCCAATCCGACCGACAAGCCGCACACCGCGATAGCAGAGATAAGCCACCAGTTCTTCCTGGATTGCGTGCGAACCTCGTTGCGAAGGCGAATATGGCAATTGGCGCAGACAATCTTCTCGCCCCACACCATGGCCGTCTCCAGCCTGCCGATAACGTGGCCGCAATTCTCACAGACCTCGGTGGAGGGGGTTGTCATGATATCCTCCCTTATGTGATTTATCAGCACTATAATTGTGCCATTTCACGGCGTCAACCGGCAGATCGGACTGCTTGCGTTGTTGCATTCGTGCCGAATTGGAGCATATAAGCGGCTGGAGCGGAAAACGGCATTATCCCGCATTCTGCGGAGGCAGCGGCCTTTGACTTCTCTGCGAACGATGAACCGGGCGAGGGCATCTACAAATACCAGTGGCCAATGGCCAATAATCCACAATGGCGCGCCGGGCAGACGGGACGCCTGCGTTACGGCTGTTGAATCCGTAATGCGGGCGCGAAGCATACCGGCGCTCGGT
>JAJZJL010000200.1 GCA_021810145.1 Planctomycetota bacterium
TCGGCTGGCCGGCCGGTGCCCAAGTGTCAGCCCATTTCATTGTCTTGCAGTGACCGTCAAGGAACGCCACATTAAATTCACCGGAGTGGATGGTCGTGTTAATATTACTGGTGCTCGGGGTGGCAGCGCTGTCCGTTGCTCCGGGCGTGTTCGGGTTTTTCGGGGAACTGAATTCTTCACCGACATAGCTGGCCCCGCCTGTTGCGGGGTATGTAATTGCGGCCGACGCCCAGGTTGCCACGTCCGGCGTCTGCTTCCAGTTACCTGCGGCGTCGTAGCCGCCGTCACAGATAATAATGGATTGGGATGGCGCATTGACGCTGGCGGCCGTGTAAGCGTTGTATAACGGCTGCGTGTATGGAGCCGTCGCTGAGATGTCCTCGGGCTGATTGCTGGCGTTCAGGCGATACGATGCGGGCACATTGAGTGCCGGGTTAACCGGATTGGTATTGCCCGCTTTTGGTGCCGCGGCGGGGTAGCGCACATTGCCCGTTGTATCCGCAGGGTCTCTCAGAACGCTCGGCGTGATGTATTTATCGGAAATAAGAACTTGATCCCAATTGGATCCAGTTCCCGTTGCAGTCGAATCCGCCGGGGGATAGGCTATTGCTCCGTAAGCCCATATCTGTGGCGAGCCATAATAGGGGCCGTCGCACTGTGCACCTGCGGCGGCACCAGCGATATACCCATTATTCATCCCCTTGACCATGTAACCATTATGTTGATGTGCGAACATAATCAGGGACTGGGCGATGGTACGCTGATTCGCCAGGCAGGCCACGGTTTCCGATTCTGCTTTGGCCGCCGCCAATGCTGGAATCAGAATGGCAACAAGAATGGCAATAATGGATACAACCACAAGAATTTCAATAAGCGTAAAGGCGCGGTGTGTGAACCGATCTGACGCCGAACCGGAATGGGGACGTGTATAGGTCATGTGCATTTCCTCGCGTAAGGGTTTACGACATTCTCGCCTGCCGGTCGCATCGCGGACTTCGGCTATTAGAATGGTACTTCATCCGGGGACTAAAAGTAAAGAAAAAACCGGAATATTTTACTTATCGGGCGGCTGGCCATAGCGCCATTTCATTAAAACTGGCCGATAATCAATCTGCTGCCTAATATATTGCCAGCTTCCAAAGTGGTTGGAAGATTGTAGTTAAAAGAATTGGAGTTGACCATGGCGATGATGCGTGCAGTTCAGGTTTCCCGTGCCAAAGCGGCATTTGAGTTGGTGGAAAAGCCCATTCCCGAACCCGGTGCGGGGGATATTCGAATAAAGGTTGAAGCCTGTGGCGTGTGCCACAGTGATATGTTTGTCAAAGAGGGGGTGTTTCCGGGAATCAGTTATCCGAGAATTCCAGGACATGAAATCATCGGCACGGTTGATGCCGTCGGCAGTACGGTCAAAACTTTCCAGCCTGGGCAACGCGTGGGTGTGGGTTGGCATGGCGGACATTGCTTTACCTGCGATCCGTGCCGGCGCGGTGATTTTATTCATTGCGGCAAGGAACAAATTGCCGGCATCAGTTATGACGGCGGCTATGCGGACTATTGCGTGGTGCCGCAGGAAGCGGCGGCGGTGGTGCCGGAAGGACTCGATCCGACCAATGCGGCACCGCTGATGTGCGCGGGCGTGACAACCTACAATGCGCTGCGCAACAGCGGGGCAAGATCAGGTGATGTCGTGGCCATACAGGGGCTTGGCGGGTTGGGGCATCTGGGGGTGCAGTTTGCCCGCGCTATGGGATTCCGCACGGTGGCTATTTCCGCATCCAATGCCAAACGTGAACTGGCCGCCCGGCTCGGCGCGCATGAATATGTGGATACCTCCACGCAATCGCCGGCGGAAGCGTTGAAGAAATGGGGCGGGGCGCACGTTATTTTGGCCACCGCGCCGGACAGCAAATCCATGCAGCCGCTGATCGCGGCTCTGGGTATTGGCGGCCGGCTGGTGATTGTCGGAGCCGGTACCGATCCTATTGCGGTTTCACCGCTGCAACTGATCGGCCAAACCAAGACTGTTTCCGGTTGGCCATCCGGAACGGCCATGGATTCACAGGATACGATGAACTTCGCGGCGCTTACGGGCATTAAGGTTATGGTGGAAAAGTTCCCCCTGGAAAAGGCCGCGGACGCGTATGCACACATGATGTCCAATAAGGTGCGGTTCCGGGCGGTGCTGGTAATGTAAAACCGGTAATGAAAATCTGGCCGCCGGCGGAATATGATCACGTTCGGCCACGCCAGGTGACGGGCTTGCCAAGTATGTGCCGCAGCAGAGCATACCATTGGATGCTCACCAGCAACCCAACCCCCAGTGGGTGCAGCAGCGCTCCGGAAACCGATTGCCGGAACCGTATGGTGGTCAGCAGACGCGGATAATAACTCAGCAGCGTGGCGGTGGCGGAGAGAATCGTTGCCGCGGCACCTGCATGCCGCAGCAGTGCGATAATCAGCAGCGCCGGCGGCAGCACCTGCCCGCCCAGGAGCAGCACGGTTGCGGGCACAATGAGTCCGGGTGCCGCCAGAGCCAGGGTCTTTTAGTTTTCCGGAATTCCGACCAATTTGAGCGCCTTATGCACCTTGACGGAGTGGTGTCGGAGTGCGGCGGCGATATTCTGCCAACCGTGCAGTCGCAGCAGATTCAAGACGGAATT
>JAJZJL010000114.1 GCA_021810145.1 Planctomycetota bacterium
GGCGGCCCTGGCACCGTATATGGAGGTAGCCCCCCCCTGAATTCCGCATGAGTTTATGGTACAGACTTTTACCCCTGGTTGAACGCCAGAGCCTTTTTTTGTGCCAAAGTGCGAAGGTTGGGCTAATCGCGGCGTCAGTGCGTGGCCGTGCGGTTCCGTGGAAACACTGCCGCCGGCCTTCTTACAACCGTTACCCGCACCAGAGCAAAGGCAAGGGGGATCGCAATGCACCGCCCGTCGATGAGACGCAATCATTCGCATGTCAGGCGAGAACAGCCAGTGCCCGAAACTCCAGGAGCACGTCAAACGGGTTCAGTTAAATCTCGTCAAAACGCTTGGCTTTTAACACAGTCCCTTAAACGGTGGATGCAATCCCAACAGGATCGCGGCGGTGAGGAATGCCATGGGTATCCACGCCCAGTAATTTTCGCCGGTACCATGCATGGAAATGATCACGCCATTGACCGAATGTGAAGTGATCCGCTGCCAGCCCCAGAAAATGGCCTGCCGGAACAGCGGGCCACTGGGATCCACTATCACCACCGGCACCTGTATCAAGAGATAAACGATCATGACGGGTACGGCGATACGGTAACGCAGCAGCAGCAATGTACCGGCTAAAATCCCAAGCAGAGATAACAAGGGAACGGTCGTAGTCGCCCATCCCGAAGGATATGCCGGCACAAGGCCAAATGAGCCGACACCGATGCAAATCGCATAACCCGCCAGAGCATATGAAAACACATACCCGACACGCATGGTGCACTCCCGGCGATGGCGTGTTATTGCTCTACATGCCAATCGCCGCCATTACGGATAACCCGCCGATACAGAGTATCGCGTTCCACGGGAATATAACCGGCTTCCACCACGAGGCGGCGGATGTCCTCAACGGATTGTTCCTGATGCTTATTACCTGATCCGCCCTCGCGCTTGGTAATGTCATACCAGACCACCGTGCCGTCAAGATCATCAACGCCGAAGTTCAAGCTCACCTGTGAGAGTTTCATGCTTTGCATGATCCAGAAGGCTTTGACATGTGGAAAGTTGGAAAGTATCAGCCGGGAAATGGCCAGCATTTTCATATCTTCCAAACCGGTGTTACCCGGCAGGTGGCCCAATTCACTGCCATCGGGAATAAACGAGAGAGGAATAATACACTGAAAGCCCGGCGCTTCATCCTGTAATTCCCGGAGTTTAATCAAGTGCCTTACCCGTTCCGCCCGTGTTTCAACATGGCCGTAAAGAATGGTGGCATTGGTTTTAATTCCCAGTTCGTGCGCGGTGCGATGCACGTTCATCCATCCGTCGCTGCGAAGCTTGCCCTTGAATACTTCGTCATGCACACGGTCATCAAACACTTCCGCCCCCCCGCCCGGCATGGATCCAAGTCCATGTTCCCGCAAGGCTTCGAGAACTTCCCGGACGGATAATTTGGAGATGCGGCAAAAATGATCTATTTCAATGGCGGTAAAGCACTTGAGATGCAGGCGCGGATAGCGCTTCTTAATACCGCTGAGCATTTCCAGATACCAGGCGAACGGCAGCCACGGGTGCAGGCCGCCGACAATATGAATTTCCGTGGCACCGGCGGCATCGGCCTGTCCGGCAATGCGATAAATTTCCTGCAGATCATATTCATAAGCGCCCGATTCTCCACGCTTGCGCTGAAACTCGCAGAACTTGCATGACAGTGCGCAGATATTGGAATAATTGATGTGGCGGTTAATGTTGTAATAAGCAATTCTGCCGTGCATGCTTTGGCGCACCGCATTGGCCAAAGCACCGATAGTAAATATATCGCGCGAATTCCAAAGAGCCATGCCATCATCAAAATTCAGTTGCTGACCCGCTGAAACCTTCTCCGCCACGGGCCGCAGCGCAGGATCGGCAATATCGGCCGGATCAAGAAACGAAGATATCTGGCGATCCCCGGGCGCAGTTTGGCCGCCTGGGGATAAAGTTGGCATTTCAACAGGAACCATGGCGTAATTTCTCCGTGCGCAACAACTAAGGCCTTGAATTATAGCCCGTTTCAGATGTTTTTGAAAATTTCTTTGCCCCGTGCCCAACCGGCGGGTGCCGAGACTTTACGCAAGCCGGCTTTGCCGCGAAAGTGCGCGCAGCATGGCCGCCACGCGTTAAAAAAGTCTCAATGCGCCCGAATGGCCCATTTCACATGGAAAAAACTTCCCGCTCCATCATTGGTTGCTCAGTTCCGCGGAACAACCGCCCCCATGCGTTAATCGCTGAATGACAACGTTACAGGCGACAGGAAACTGAGGTTCGGCTTATTGTGTGCCGCGGTTAATCGGAAGCTCTGAATGCCGTCAATGCGCGCCCGCAGAGCATTAAGGTACTTAAGCTCATCCTTGCGGCTGGGATTGGGCATTCCATTCGGCTCGTTCGGATACGCCACATTGAGATAATGGTTGTACGCGGCGATAGCTTCCTGATACAGCACCACGGCCTTGGATAAATCCTGATCCGCGGCATCACCAAGGCGGAAGCGGCGGTTGTTATTCTGCCACGCCACCAGCCCGCGAAACAACTCGTGTTCCGCTTTTTCCAGCGTTTCATAATATTGCACTTCAACAATATGCTGCGTATGAACATATTTCTGGTACGGATATTGAACCAGATATTTTTTGAACTCTTCAATGGATCGCGGCGCGTTGACTTTCACATTGCGGTAGCAATCCTCAATATTTTCCACACGGGCCGGAAAACGCCGGAGCATCTTTTGTTCCGAATCAATATTAAAAATCCGGTTCGTTAAGCGCTGGGCGTAAAACAAATCGTCGCGGCACCAGCAGCGTAGAGTCATCGGCGGCCAGGAATCCAACACCTGCTGCCCCATATCCGTGGGTCCCGGCACCGTATGCAAGGCGCGCTGGTATTCCTGATAGGCAAAATAAAACACACTCAGGCCGTAACGATAATGCACGCCATTAACTTCCACACCATGGCCGGCCGGCCCTTTCCCCGATCGGGACGGCAGCAGTTTGATATGGAATTCCGGCTGATGAACAATGTAATAGACTTCCGCCAGGGTGCTGAGCTGAGAACTGACTTTTCCCGGCTGATAGCGGTACAGGTGCGCCAGATCATACCGCCACCGCGCGGTGTAATAGCGACGTTCAAAGCTCGTGCCGAGCTTGAGGAAAAAGTCGTTGGCCTCGTTCATGATCATGTTGGCATTGTTCGGAACGTATTTTTCGCCCTTATATAGATATACCAGTCCATCGAGAACCCATTTGTATTTGGTGTTCATGTCATGAAATTGCGCGGATAAATTATAGGACATGTTCCACGCATTAAAGACATACGCCGAACCGAAATACGGCTCCAATGCGGCAATGGCATTGTAATCCGTTTCCAGCGGCACCCAGTCATGATTGTTTTTATCATTTTCCGCGTTCTCCCAGAGCACCATGGCCAGAATGCCGCGGAACCCACCGAGCGTCAGGCGGGGAAAGGTCATAATCAGATCACCGACACCCTTGTTATGGTTGATTACAAGGGTGGACCGGCTGGAACGCAAAGGCGATTGAATGAAAAATATACCGGCCAGCAGAATCACGGCGATGGCGATGCAGATCACCTGATCGCGCCGGACCTCGCTGCGCACGCGCATCATGAGCTTGCCGGAGCTTTCCGCCGGACGAACAGGTTCTGGTGGAGGCAGTGAAACCTTGGATGACATTACGCCAACTCCTGTTTTCTCAGCAGCAAATAGCCGATCGCCAGTGTCGGCAGGATGCACCCCAACGTCCAGATCATATCCAGCACGACAATTTCAAACGGCATATCTTTGGATCGAATGATGAAATACAAGGGATTATACCGCGTGAAATCCGGCATCAGATGCACCGTTACCCACAGCATATGCACCATGACATTGGTAATAAATGAGCCGATTTTATAGTACCAGATATGCTTCATCCGGTTGTCCTGCACATAATCAAAGAGTTCCAGCCCGCCGGATTGAAAAAGACTCTGCACAAAATGAAATAAATTTCCCAGTATGTACGCCACCATCGCCGTGAGCATGGCCACCGGCCAACCCACAGCGGTGCTGGCGGTTACACCGATGGTGATAATCAGCACGATCTCACAGAGAATAACCATTTCGCTTTTAAACAGATTCCAAATAAAGCTCGATGGCGGCTGCATGATGATCATGGAATCATCTTTAACTTTGAACCAGTGTCCCGGCACTTCGCTACGCAAATTGACAATCAGATCTCCCGCCCCCAGTAATGTTGACGGAAGTTTGATGGTGGTAATCCGCTTCTCGTTAACATAAGTTGATAAAGTTGTGCGCACCCGGGGCGTGTCGGTGTTGTATGCCACAATTTGCGCCACGGGCGGCAGGGCTTCATTGGATTGTTTATCAACGCTGATTACCATGTGCAGCGTAAAATTGCCATTCGGTCCGATTGGAATCTGCTGCTGGTCGAGATTTTTAAAATCCCACGAAGCCACTTCGGGTTTAATTTGCGGATGGTGAATGCTGGGGCCCACAATTTCCTGTTTGCCGTTGTCTTTGAAGCCGGTGATCACCGGATTGGGTTTCGGAGCAATCATGCCGGAATGATGCGGCGTACGGCTGGTATCCAGACTCACAGCGAGGCAAGCTGTATCGCTGGGGGGACGCAAGCCGTTACCGAAACCAAGGTATACACCGAACTCCGGACAAGTCACTTTCACTACCACCGGACCGGGGTTGTACATCTGGCCGGTTTGGGGATTAACGTAGCTGAAAAAGCTCGTCGGGTTTTTGGGCATCCAGATGGCTTGACCGGCGGGATTAAGCGTTAAGGTGCTTTCCTGTGTGTTCATGGGATTGCTGCGCTGCACCAGCGTAACGTCGATCTTTACCGGCTTGGTGGAAGGCAGGGCATGAACAACCTGAAACTGAAAATCAAACATGGGCCGGTAATATTCCGTGGCCGGCAAGGAAGGAAATTCAAAATACAGCACTTCAGAGCTGCCCCCCTTGAGCAGCCGACTGGGCGGATTGGTCTGGTAATTGATATACCCGGCAATGCTTAATTTTCCGGTAACATAGTTCTGGGCCTGCAGCACGCCGTGCTCAGAAATATATTTCACGCCTGTATCCGGCGGCATCCGCCGCAGCACATTGTCATAACTTTTCTTCTGCATGGCATAAAGCACCTGGGCATCGTGACGGATTTTCAAATCCACCACCTTCATATAACCCCAGGTCAGGATCATCATAACCGCCAGCATCAGCACGCCCGCAGCCGAGAGTCCCATTACTTTTCCCAGCAGCAGTTCCAGCCGGGAAATCGGCTTGCTGCCGGTGGTGACCAGCGTATGGCGCTCGCGTTCGCGCGGAAGCGTTACGCACGCCATAATTCCCAGATACATCAGTAAAATCAGCGCCTGCGCACGCAGAAAGATCGTCATGTAGACGCGCACAACGCCGGATGGTTCATAACCGCGGACAATCAACAGGCCCAATAGAGCGCAAATGGCAAACCAAACCAGCGGAACCGCCCACATCCGGGCATTCCATGCCTCTGAAATTGTTACCCGGCCAATGGCCCACGCCCGGGATATACCGCGCCCCAGCCGGGCAATATCGCGAAAGGCCGTGAGCACAAATGCCAGAATCAGCAGCCCAATTACGACATCGGCAAAAATACTGACATAATGATGCTGCGACGGGGGATGATAGACCGTTCCCAATGCGATTCCCGATCCGGCAAGTTTCGGGCCTATATGTTGCAATAATCCAAACATGTACACATTCGATCCTGATTACCGTAGCCATGGGCTGGCAGGGAAAGCCTGCTTACCGCGATTCTCCGCTGCGTTTGCGAGCCACAAGTTCCTTGAATAAATCTTCCAGTCGCACCCGCGCGCGACCGGTTTGGACTTCGGTAGCTCCGCCTTCCGCCGCAACTTCTGACAGTTTAGCCTGCAATGCCTCCGATACATTCCGGGCCGAAAGCTGGAACACGTCCTTTTTCTCCAGCAAATCGCGCAAGGCACCTTCCAGTTCTATGCGGCCGCGGTATAAAATCACCAGCCGATCGCAAACATCCTCAACGTCCGCCAACTGGTGGCTGGAAAGCACCACGGTTTTCCCGGCTTCCCGCAGACGCATAATCATGTTTTTAATTTCCAGCATGCCCACCGGATCCAGACCGGATGTCGGTTCATCCATAATAATTAAATCCGGATTATTCAGCAGTGCCTGCGCCAGGGCCACGCGGCGGGTCTGACCTTTGGAATAGGTACCGATGCGCCGCCCCCGCACGCTGGGGTCCAATCCGACAAAATCAAGATAATAATCCACCGCCCGCCGCCGCTGGGCGCGGTTCATATTGAATAAGCGGGCATAAAAATCCAGCGTTTGCCGGGCGTTAAGAAAACGATACAGATAACTTTCTTCCGGCAAATATCCGATGCGCCGCCGCGTCTCCTGGTCACCGGCCGGCTGGCCCATCACCAGTGCGTCGCCGGACGTGGGATTGATCAGCCCCAGCAGCAATTTAATGGTGGTCGTTTTGCCGCTGCCGTTCGGCCCCAATAAGCCGAAGATCTGCCCCTGATCCACGCGCAGATTCAAATCCGTCAGAGCCGGCACCTGCTGACTTTTGAAAAAGCCGGGGTACACCTTTGAAAGTTGCCTTGTCTGAATTGCCTGGCTGTCCGCAACCATCCATAACTCCCGAATAAGCCCCGCAAGGGGATAAAAGTTTCCACGAACTCACTGCGCTGACGGAGCATTAATTTTTCTGGGCGGTGGCGGCATTGACAGAAGAATCTGCTGGTGCGGCTGCACAAAAAATACCCGTCCCACATTGTTCATCACGCTGCTTAACGTATCATTTAAAAGCTTGAGCGTTATAACCCGTGGATTTTGTTTATATTGCGCCAATATCTGGCTGAACGCGTTGGCCTCGCCCTGCGCTTCATCAATGGTACTGGCGGCCTTTGCCTGGGCTTGATTCAAGATCGTCTGGGCCTGTGCATTGGCGAGAATCACCAACTGATTATACTGCTTCTTGGCGTCCTGATGATCCTGATTCTTCTGCTGCCGGGCGTTAAGCACAGCCGAAAAAGCCTCGTTGACGGCGCTGGGCCAATGAATATATTTCAGTTCCACCCGTTCCACCTGCGCACCGAGCTTGAGCTTGCTTACCAGGCGCTGCAGACCGGCCTGCGGCTTAACCGGGTCATAGATTTCCTGTTCCAACTGGGTTTTACCGCTGTACAAGGCCTCATCCACCGTGGCATACGCCAGTTTATGAATAAGTTCCCGATCCGTCAGCAGGCTCATGACCTTATCCCATGCCTGGTTGGGCGATTCACCGGGGGGTTGGTACACGGCGAGTATATATTGCAACGGGTGTGATATCTGATATTGCACCGCCACTCGGGCATGGAGAATATTTTTATCACCGGTAATAAGATACGGATTAAAAATGGCATTCAGCAGCCGTTTGGGATATCCCAGACGCAGATACGCCTTCTCCAAATCGGCATAAGCCACCGGAGAAGAATGAAAATTATCGACTTCCAGAAGGTGTTCGCGTTCGAGCGGAACAATATGGACTGTATCAATGGGCCATGGAATGTGATAATGCAATCCCGCTTCCATTAACAGTGCGTGTTTTCCGCCGGGAAGCATTTCATACTGTCCCAGACGCTCCACCACCGCCACTTCGCCCACGCCCACCTGATAGAATCCGCTGAGTATCCAGACAATGATCACGCCGATAACAAAATAGATCAGCGCAAACTGTGGCGATACCCACCGGCTTGCTGGCGTTTCAGACGGCAGTACAGTCAGTTCATGATCATGGTCATGGTCATGGTCATGCATGTGCGATTCGTTATATTGATCAACCTGGGTCATCGGATATTTCCTGAGAACCTTTTTTAGTTAAAACATTGTCTGCCGATACATTCCGGCATCACTTTCCTGCCGCCGGTGGATCCGCCTTGATGGGGGTTTTAGCCACCGGCGTTTCCACCATTTTCAACTGCGTGAACAGCGGCTCGGTAACCGGATTATTCGGCGTAAGCACCCAATACGTGGTGTCACCCATGGAATTCTGGAACAACTGCAGTGATTTCCAGAAGCGGTAAAATTGCCGAGCCTGCGGTGTTTCCTGCACGGAATTTAAAATCGCATACGCGCTGGCGTCCGCCTGTCCGCGGATAATAGCCGCCTGTTTACTGGCCGCACTGCGAATTTCCGTGGCTTGTTCGCTCCCTTGCGCAACGGTGATCTGGGCCTCTTTTTCGCCCTGATTGATATATTCACTGGCAATTTTATTACGTTCCGCCGTCATACGCTGATACACCCGAGCCGCAACATCCAGCGGAAACGTCATACGGGCAAAGCCAACTTTTACCACATCAATGCCCAGTGATTGCATGCCTGAATTGACCTTGTGCTGAATGTTTTCTTCCGCCTGCTGCATCTTCAACTTTTTCACATCCACATTGAACATTTCATCCAGCGTGTAGTGCCCCATCTGCTTAAGAACGGCACTTTGAATTTTATTATCCAGATATCGCTGCACCGCGGGTGTTCCGCCCGGCAGACGATCCACGTACAGCACCGGGTTAATGATTTTCCACAGGGCGAAGGTACGTATGCTGATCGGTTCGCCGGCGCTGGTGCTGACTTCCCGGTTGTCGCTCTGATACAAATGCAGGCGCATGTCCAGACGAATGACACGATCGGTCGGATAACATAAAAACCAGTTGTAGCAGATTCGCGTCGGATGGGACACGATTTCACCAAAGCGATCCAGCAATATCTTCTGGTACGGCTTGGCCACAACGGTGCACAGTTCACAAAACAGCACAACCACTACAACTGAGACGATAGTTCCAATGGCTAACTTACGCATGATTATTCCTTAAGGGTTTCCGTAATTCGACTTTCCTGTTTTACGCAGGCCAGTTTTTTTCCTGACAAGACTAAACTTACTAAGATCCGGTGCTGGCACTTCCCGGCGTATTAGGCCCACCAGGCCCATTTACGCTTCCCAATCCTCCGGGCGGCCCTGATGGCGGCGGTATTACCGGAATTCCCTCCCGATGGCCGATCTGCCAAATTTCCGGCGGAGTTACATCCGGGCCGAGCACCACTTTGTTGACTTTGCCGAACATTTTACCCAATGCCTGATAAAACGCCCAGGACATGGCCGCCGGCGCGGCCTTGGAAAATGCGTCGGATTGAACCGTCAACGCTTTGGCCCGTCCCTCTTCAACCGTCACGACTTTGTTGGCATAACCCTCTGCCGCCAGCAGTTTTGCCTTGGCATAACCGTCCGCCTGAGCGACATCGGCATACGCTTTGGTCTGTGCGGCATCGACCAACTGCTGCTGAACTTCCCGTTGGGCCACAACATTTTCAAATGCTTCCGCGGGGCCTAATATTCGGCCTTGCGCCGTATTCTGCGTTTGACCTCTGGGCGGGTGGATGTCTTTTATTTCCACGCTCAAAATAACAATTCCGGTTTTCATACGGTCCAATATATCCTGCATATACTGCTTGATATTTTCGGATACCGGGCCAACCGATGTTTCCATAATTTCCTTGAGTGTACTTTGCGAAAAAGCGCGTGTAATCGCAGACAAAAGCACCTGATGCACCAGCGCCGAATCCATCCGTCGCAGATGCAGCGCGGACCCCGAGCCGGTCAGGCCGCCGACTTCAATGATATTGCTTGTCGAAACATTATGAAAAAATTCGCCGGGATCTTTTACCCGCCACCACGCCGCCACAAAACCGTCAAGCAACTGCGAGGCCGGGCTGCCGTCCGGGTTTACATCACCGGTTAAAAATTCCTGATCCGGGATGGAGACATGCTTACTCCAGAAGGAAAAAGCATTGTTGCCAAGAACATTTTTATCCCGCTCCTCCGAACCGACCACCACCAGATTGACCTTATCGGTGGGTTCATACTGCAATTTGTCGATCGGCCAGGGCCACAGAAAATGCAGGCCGGGCTGCAATGGATTTGCCAGATTGGCCTGGGTTGTAACGCCCAGATGCTCAAGAATGCCAACTTCACCAGTAGGTACAACGTGCGCGGTGCTCAGTACCACCACAAAGAGAAAACCGGCGATGACAATTCGGGGTATCAGCCGCGAGAAAATCGCCACCACCGTTGTGCCGCTGCTGGCCATGCCGATACCTTCGGATATCAGCACCTTGATGCCCACGATCCAGCCGCTGGAAAGCATGGGTACCAGCGGCAATTGCTGGAGGTCCACGCCCGCCTGCTCCAATTCCACAATGCCGCCATGGCTGCGTAAGGAATTAATGCCCAGCTCAAAGGCCTGTAATATCAGCACCGCACAAATAAATATCGCGGCAGCCTGACTGGCGTACTCCACCTTGGCCCACACCGCAATGATCGCCGCCAGAAGAACCACCGCGACGGGAATACCCAGAATGACAATGCTGTTCGAGGCATCAACCAGCCCTTCGGTATCCGGCCGCGGACGGGAAAATGGAATCAGCAGAACATAAATCAATAACGCGGTGCCCGCGGCCACAACGGCACCGGGGTCGATGGGCACGGGAGAAATGACAATCGGATGGCCCGGTGAAACCGCCGCAAAATCGCGATATACCAGAAACGCGATGATGGCGGCCAGAACCAGAAATCCCAGCGAGGTTAAACCCACAATCACACGCTGAAAGCCTGTGTCCAGTGTGGTGATATCTTCTGGAGCTATCGGTGCCGGTGCCGTTGTCGCGGCACTGGCGGTTTCATCGGAATAGCTCATGTGAAAGGCACCAAGCGGTGCCAGGGGAGTAAATCTTACTTTCGCTTCGGCTTCCGCTTCATCCACCAATGCCGCCTGCTGCCGCGCCAGGCGTAAGCCCCACCACGCCAGAAACGCCAGCACCGTCTGCCCCAGAGCCGCCAACATTGCCGCCCAGAAACAGACCGTGCCATACTTGAATGTGGCGATGGCCAGAGCCGCTGTAACTACCAGCAACCCCATTAAAACCCAAAATGCTACCGTGATTGATCGCTTCACGCGTAAAATTCCTTACTAGCTGTTGATACCCTTACAGATTGCGGCGCTTCCCCGCAATCCGGCAACTTCCCGAAGAAAGTTCTGATGGTAAAACAAGACACTCACGCCCTGGACAACGCCGGTGCGGGCATTTCCTCAGGAGCCGCTTTCCTTCGAACACCTATTGGCAACGCCTTGCGACTCACGCCGACATCACCGGCCAACCGCACTGAATTCACGGCTATGACAACCACCGCCAGCATGTGAATCAGCGCCGCAACCACCGGACCGAACAGCCCAAAGGCCGCCGCCACCAGAGCAAAGACTGCGAAGAATAAAGCATATCCGATGTTCTGAAAAATCGCGACGCGCGTCTGACGGGCCAGATAGATCAACAGCGGTATGCGGGTGAGATCATCCTTCAGCAGAATGGCATCAGCCGCCTCAATGGCCGCATCGGTCCCCCGCAGTCCCAGTGCGATTCCAACCGTGGCCGCCGCCAATGACGGCGCATCATTGATGCCCTCGCCGACCATTGCCACACCATGGTCCCCGCGCTGCAACTGCCGGATTAATTCCTCTTTTTGAGCCGGCAGCAACTCGGCGTATACATCATCACAACCCACCGCGCGGCCCACCATCTGTGCGGTCTTGCGGCGGTCGCCGGTCATCATGACAATGCGTCTGACACCCAGATTCCGCAGATGCTTAATGGCACGGCGAGCTTCCGGACGAATTTCATCGGTCAGGCAAATTGACCCCATTAACTTGCCTTCCGACATCACATATACCGGCACCAGCGGAAGTTCTGATTCCGCGGCTTCCACATTACCGGCACCGGCTGCGATTTCCGGTGGCAAAATCTTGATCGAGCCGGCCCGCGTCACCCGGCCATCGACCTCGGCTTCAACGCCCAGACCTTCCAAAATTTTGACATCCGATGCCTCATGGAACGCCACCCGGCGATCGCGCACATAGGCGCAGATGGTTTTGGCCAGCGGGTGGCTGCTGCGATTTTCCACCGCCGCAGCCAATGCCAGCAACTGATTTTCTTCCACACCCGCCGCCGGACGCACGCTATGGACAATGAACTTGCCCGTTGTAAGCGTGCCGGTTTTATCAAATACCACCGTATCCAAATTGACCGAAGCCTCCACAAACGGCCCGGCTTTAATCTGTATTCCACTGCGGCTGGCCCGCGCCAGCGCCACGACAATGGCCAGCGGTGAAGCCAGCAGCATCGCGCACGGACAACCCACCACCCACATGGTGATCATCCGGCCCGGCTGCCCGGAAACCCAGAACGCCACCACCGAAAGCACCAGTACCATCGGGGTATAAAATGAGAAAAACCGGTCGGCCGCGCGGATGATCTGCGGTTGATATTGCTGCGCCCGGCGTACCAGGGCGATTGTGTGCCCCAATGCCGAATGCTCCCCGACGCGCGTTACTTTGGCCTGCACCGATCCGGTAAGATTAATCGTACCGGCCAGCACCGTGCCGCCCGCGGACTTATCCACCGGAATGGATTCACCGGTTACCATTGATTCATCCACACTTGTGGAACCGGTTACCACCGTGGCATCGCCGGCAATGCGTTCTCCCGGTTCAATAACCAGCATATCCCCTTCACGAAGGTCTTCCGCGGGAATAATTGCATCTGAATCGCCGCGCCTTATCCGGGCATGTACCGGTGCCAGATTTTGCAGGGCCAACACCGCATTGCGGGCGCTTTCGGTGGCAACTTGTTCGATTAAAGCGCCAACCTGCAACAGCAATGCCACCAACCCGGCTTCTATGAGCCATCCCAGGGCGATGGCCCCGATCACGCTTAAAGCCACGAGTTCATTGACATTGGTTCTACCGCGGGACAAGCCTTTGGCGGCCTGCCAGAATATTGGTCCGCCGGAAATCAACGCCGCCAGCAACCCCAGTGCCCGGGCAACCGGAATTTCCGTTGGGAACTGATAAAAAATACAAGCTAAAACCAGCAGAGCTACTGTGGTTGGCACCAGAACCGATAACTGCAATTGCAGGCTCACACCCGAATGGCTATGACCCGTGGGCTTCCCCTTGGCGTCATGACCGTGATCATGCCCGCACGCACAACCGATTCCATCAAACTGATCGCTTTTCGCGGAATGCGAATGATTATGCTCCGGTAACGGAGTTGATACTTCACCAATCCGCACCGAAGCGCCGCTTGGACTTGGGGTTGTCTGGCTCACAAATTCACCAAATAGTACATAGAAAACAAAACCATCTTCAACTGCCCGCCGCGCATTTCGCGCCGCTTATACCTGGCACGTTTCAGCATCAACCTTGCACTCTTAACAACTCTCACCGATTCAGATTCGCCACGCGGACCATTCCTTCATCCGCATTTTATCGTCTCGTGGCCATGAACTGCTGAAGCACAATGCCAACGCCACCATTATACGCATAAGTTTACCACAAGGTTCATATAATTTACACCCGTGCCACATGTACCTGCTCCAGCAGCCTGAAATATTTCTCCGAATCGAATATTTCCAGATCTTCCGAAACCGCCCGTGCGCTGGCCAATGCCAAGCCCTCCGCAAGAGCTTGCGCCGGGCTTTTTCCACGCCTCACAGCATCCACAAAGCCCGCCAATAAATGATCCCCGCACGCCACCGTGCGTATGACCCGTTCCTGCACCGGTACATGACCGCTTAAAGATTCCCCTTCACTTACCAGTACCGCGCCAAGTTTGCCTCTGCTTACCACCAGATTTTCCACATTGCAACCACGGCTCCGCGCAGAAGCCTTTATATCCTGCACGGTTTCCAACGCCCCGGTTCCCCACGCCTGCGCCAATTCTTCTGCATTCGGCTTGGCCAGCCATATCGGTTTACTCAGCGCCACCGCCAGTGCCGCACCCGCCGTATCCACCGCCACCTTCGCCCCCAGAGCCAGCGCCAGATTCAGCAAATCCCCAAAACGATCGGCGGTAAGGCCCTGCGGCAAGCTGCCGGAAAAAATAACAACATCTCCCGCGTGTACCATTTCCCGTAAACTTTTCTCCAACGCCGCAATATCGTGTTCTGTAACGTCAAATCCCTTCAAGCGTATATGTGTCTCTCCGCTACGATCAAGCACGGTGATATTCTGCCGTGTGGTTTGCGGCAAAAGTTTGAAATGGCACGCCACCGCCCCAGGCCCCAGCTTATGCAACTGCTCCTTGAAGAATGGCGAATCATAATCTCCCATAAAGCCCATCGCCAGCACATCCTGCCCCAGCAGCGCCAGCGCCCGCGTTACATTCGCCGCTTTGCCCGCCGCAATCCGCGCCACCTGCAGCCCGGTGTTTACCTGCCCCACCTGAAATCCATCACACCGCACCACGCAATCAATGGCCGGATTCAAACCAACGGTAATGAGATTCTTCGCAATCATCACCAGGTATTATAACCCCGCAATTCCCACCCGTCGCACCCCGCAAATCAAAATACCCGTTGTTCCCCGGTGCGCCGGCATAAACTTCCGGCCGTGGGCCGCCGGTCGTTGGCGGACCCACGCCACAGCCCGGGGCCATATCGGTCCTTGATCATTGGCCAATGGTCATTGTAAATCCAGCGCTTACAGGGTATTTTAATTGCCATTGGCGCTCTTTTTAACATTGCGTTTAGCGGGCGCTGAACACGGAGAACGCCGGTCACAATCTTTGGGAGCTGCAGAATGAAAACTCGTGGGATGACGATGTGTGCCGCGGCGGCGGCTGTGGTCGCCGTTGGCGTGGGAACAGCAGGGGCTACTGTTTACGATTTTAATACCTCCAATGGGACGCTTAGTGCGTCGGGTGGGTCTGCGACCGGCGGAACGATGATGGTGAATACCACATCGTCGGGCGAGGAGTTTACGTTCAGTGGAGATGTGACGTTTAACACCGGCGACGTTATCAACGTGGCCGGCTCGCGGCCGCTGATCATCAGTTCGTACAACGATATCATGGTTGGAGCAAATGTCACGATCAACCTCTCAGCAAGCGGGACATACGCCGGAGCTGGTGGCGGCGGCGGTGGAACGGGCGGCTCAGGCAGCGCAGGCGGCGCGGGTGGCGTTCCGCCGGTGACGGGTATTCTTTCATTTGCCGGTGCACTTAATGGCGGTGCTGGCGGTGCTGCGGGCGGGTCCTACGGATCCGGCCAGGACGGCCGTCCTGGCACAAGCGGAGCGGGTTTCGACGGCACCGGCGGCAGCAATGGCATTGCCGGGGCTTCAGGCACTGCCGGCATGCCGGGATTTGCATCCTCGGGCACAACCGCGCCTGGCAGTGGCGGAGGCGGTTTCGGTCAAGGCGGGATCCCCGGTGTCAATGGGAGGCCCGGCAGTGGCGGCAGCGGGGGAGCGATTAACGGACTGCAGGTTAACAGCGGCACACCTGGCGGCGATGGTACGAACGGCGCCGACGGAGGTAACGGCATTGCCGGGGCGGCGGGCAACTCCGGTGCGGATGGCACCAATACCGCATCGCTCATTTTATTGACCGGTGGTAGTGGGGGTGCAGGTGGCGGAGGTGGCCAAGGCGGCGGAGGCGGTGGCACAGGTGGCGTTGGCGGAGGTGGAGGCGGCGGAGGTGGCGGGGCCAGCTCGCTGGTGGGTGGTGGAGGAGCAGGCGGTTTTGGGGGTGCAGGTGGTATCGGCGGCGCTGGCGAAAAC
>JAJZJL010000009.1 GCA_021810145.1 Planctomycetota bacterium
TGCGCGGTGTGCGTTTCCGCCGCGATCCGAGATCGCTTTCTATTACCGGTGCGACGGGTTAGAATTCACGCACCAAGCAAGTTGGCATCTTTCGGGCGTGAATGATGGTCGCAATAGCTGAAGCAATTTCAGAGTCCAAGCACGGCGGCAGGCGGCAGCTCCGAAGGACCAGCGTTTGTTCCGCAGTAAACCCGAGGTTTTGCAGTTTCTCGCGGTTGTTCGTTGGTCGTTGTTCGTTGACCGTTGACGAGGGTCAGGACCCGGCAATCTATCCCGGCGCTGCGGCGCACCCTCGGCCTGGTGCCTCGGCGGGATTTCGCGGGGCTGATGCGGAGCATAATTGTGGCGAGCATTGCTCGCCCCCGCTCAATATCAATGGTGCCAACACGTATCAGCTTGTGATGAGCACTCCAGTGAACGGCACCGATCCATTGGGTTTGTGGCACTGGTACGAACCCTGGACGTGGAATTGGAGTTGGTTGCCGTGGGCGGCGAAGGCTGCGGTGAAGGTAGCCCCGCACGTCGTCCTGAAAGAGGGGGCAACGGAGTGCGAACTGCCCAAGGCTGCCCCAGGTGTGCTTACGGTCGCTTTGCAGCATAAGCTTAACAGAGCCAAAGAAAGGCGGATGAACTACGATTTTCGCAACGAAATCACGCAGGACAATGTTTACAACGCCCTCAATAACTTCGATAACGGATTCCCGTTGACTCCGTCGCAGCAACAGATCGTCGCGCAGTGGCTGCATGGCGACCTGAACTTGAGCTCCCCGGGCGGGCAGTAAGCGGAGTCCCCGGAGGGAAGGGAGCGGCCGGTTGTGGTTGTCCCTCGCCAGCCGTTTTTCCGACAGATGAGAAGGGGTGCTACGGTGCGGTCCACAAAGACACACACACTGATCTTCCTGATACTGGCCTGCTTGCTTTTTTCGATCGGGGTAGTCTGCGGATACGCAGCGGCTGGAGGCGGCTTGGCGATGCAATTTCATATTACGCGCGGTCGGCGGGTGGGGCATTATGCCATGCAGATTGGCCGCGGAGGCAACGCGGTATCACTGTACGTTGCCGAGGATCCCACCACTGGCGTACTCGACAGACTGGAGGTGTTACAGATCGGCGGTGTTTTTAAGCGTCGTAGTTTCAGTCTCTTTTATCGACGCAAGGGGCCCTACGCCGGTGCGCCTCAGGTAACGCTTTTTACCGGTAAGGAGAATCGCCAGGGAGGGTGGACAGACGTTGGGCTGCGCGGGCGATTCCTGATGACTTTCCTCAGGCGCGGGGACGCAAATGTAATAAAGACCCTATTGGATGGGAAATGGGTGTCGGGCTACTCGGTCCACGGCGGGACGATCCAGTACAAAGGTATTACTTACCGGTATAGCAGGAAGAGGGGAAGTTGGCGATCAAGCGGAACCGGCCGGTAACTGCGGGCCGCCTAGTAGTTTGATTCCATAATAACATATCAATATTTATGCCAGCGTAACGGCGTCGAGTTTGTACTTCCATCGGAATACAACGGGCATCCGGTGTATTTCCCGTGTAGTGGCCCAGCGGATTGTGGAAGGTGTTTGTTAGCAGTTTGATCGGTATTCGTTAGGAATCAGATCCGAATGAATCTTAGGAGACATCTTGATTCCTATGGAGAGAACTCCCGCTGGCGTTCACTCGGGAGCACCACGGTGCGCAGCGCCCGCGCAGGAGCTATTGCCAAACATTGTGGATTGCCTGAGTCAGGCGGCTCATTTATTTGGCTCCGTTTTCGAATTTGATTCCTGCCAATACATCCGCAGTTAATTCCGGGCTTGGCCGGCCCCGCAGACGGTGGCCTTGGCGCGGGGGCTGATTAGACTGGCCGCGAACGCTCCTCGGTCACACGGCCAGCGTGTATTCCGGGCGATATAAAACCTCGGCAGCGGAAACCACCACAGACCCCAGACCTTCAACTGATTTGGAATGGGTCGCGAAAGCAGGCGCGGTGGCACAATTTGCTTAGCACGTTCGGGAGGCACTTTTTTGGAATGCGAACGTGGTAGCATTGGAAATTGCAAAATGTCAAAACTGTGCGTGAAGCTGGCGAAACCCTGCGTTCTTTCCCGCCTCAACCTACCTCCGTTTCCTCCTTGTAAATAACCGTGAATAAAAAGGATCAGAGAGGAGCGTTTTTCTTACAAAGAGGTACAGGAGGTGGGGGAGAAAGTTCAGAGATATTGCCAAATGTTGTGGACTGCCTGAGTCAGGCGGCTCATATATTTGACTCCATTTTCGAATTTGGTTCCTGCCAATACATCTGGAATGAATTCTGAGCCATTAAGTCTCTGAAAGCTCCTTTTGGCACACCGTCCCGGGACGGATACAGAGGGTGAGGCGTCAACGAGTCCCGGCACATGGGACAGGTACTGAATCTACTGATTAATACTGAATCTACTGACGAATACTGAGTATACTGACCAATACTGCACATACTGACCAGCCACTGTAATCGTGCCTTCGTGGCGACAAACCTTTTATTCACAAAGAGGCCGAAAGAAATTACCAACCGCAAAGAAACGAAAGGATGCAAAGAATTGTTCAGGTAAATATTTTGTCCTTGTGGCTTTGGGTCCTTGTGGTGAAAAGCGTTTTGTGTTCACAAGGAGGGAGCAGAGGTGGGGGGAGGGTGTTACGGAACAGCGATTACCGAATGGCACATGCTCCGGCACATCGGGATGGAACCTGGAAGAGCCGGGAAAAGATTACTAACCGCAAAAGAAGCAAAAGAACGCAAAGAAGTGGTCAGGTAATTAAATGCTCTTCGTGTCTTTGTGTCGTTGTGGTGAAAAGCGTTTTTTGTTCACAAGGAGGGAGCAGAGGGAACCTCAATGACCAGTGATCCGTGATCAATGATCCCGGCGGCTGGGTGTACCATGTACGCTCCGGCGGTGCCGGGGTGCTGCATTTTAGATCGTGCGCGGACGGCCGCGGGTTTCCACCGCGCGGCTGCGTGGTCGGAAGCAGATCGCGTTGTACCGCAATGGTGCGGCAACCAATTGCTTTGCGTTCTTTGCGCCCTTGCGGTAATAATCTCGGTGTCCTCTGTGATCTCTGTGGCTACCCCCGTAGTTTACGACTCTGCGCCACAATCCGTCAATTTCTTCGCGAACTACGAAGAACTCCCAGCTCGGCACACCGCGCCTTTGGCGGACGGTTACCGCCGGCAAGCCCGGCGGTTATGTGAGGTTTGGTTGCGGCTTCGCCGCGCTGGGGATAACTTCGTGCCGTGGATCCCGTTGAATGATGCTTTTGCGGTAATAATCTCGGTGTACTCTGTGCCCTCTGTGGCTACCCCCGTGGTTTACAGCTCTGCGTAATCTGGGGAGCGGGATTAGGAACCTGTCCTGGCGCACCGGGATGGAACCTGGAATTCAGAACCTGGAACCTCGAATTTAGAACCTGGAATCTGGAAGAGATTGAAAGTGCAGCGCTTCATTCCCGGGGCACCGGGAATCATTGACGATGCCCCCCTTCGTGGCTTCGTGCCGAGGTGCCTGCGCCATGCGTTCTGTGCCGGAATTGTGTAATTGTTTCAGGCTCAATTCGGGCTGGACGCGGGTGGCGATATACGATATGATTAATAGTTTGCCGCCTGTTCGGTCTATACGCAGCGTGTGTTGCGTGGCCGACGTACGCTTTTTTCGCCGCAAGGCGGATGATAAGCGACGGTAGGAGCCTGTGCGGCAAAGGCTCTGAAATCGCTGATACGAGGTTTTCCCCATGGCTAATTCGGAATTGGTTCGTCAGCTCGTTGATTCGGGTATTCATTTCGGTCACCGCACGAGTCGGTGGAACCCCAAAATGAAGCCGTACATTTACGGCAAACGGAATTTAATCCACATCATCGACGTGCGTGAAACGCTCAAAGGCCTGCTGGCGGCGCAGCGGTTTCTCAGCCGCCTTGTGGGCAGCGGTCGCGATGTATTATTTGTCGGCACGAAGCGGCAGGCCCGTTCGGTCATTGATGAAATCGGGAAGCAGGCGGGCATGCCGGTGGTCACGGAACGCTGGCTTGGCGGCACGCTGACGAACTACCGTACCATTCGTTCGCGCCTGCAGCGGCTGGAAGAACTGGAGCGCATTTTGCAGTCTCCGGATGTGGGTAAGAATTATTCCAAGAAAATGGTGTCCAATTTGAGCCGGGAGTATCGTAAGATTCTCCGCAATCTCTCGGGTATTCGCGGTATGGACCGACTGCCCGGAGCGATGTTTGTGGTGGATGTTCACCGTGAAGCCATTGCGATTCAGGAAGCTCGCAAGCTGAAAATTCCGGTTATTGGTCTGATTGATACCGACAGCGACCCGGATATGGTTGATATCGCCATTCCCGCCAATGATGATGCGCTGCGTGGGATTGATTTGATCATGAAGGAAATTCTGGCCGCGGTACTGGAAGGCAAGTCGGGTCGGATTGCCAAGGAAGAACAGGATAAAGTGCAGCAGCGCGCGGCAAAATCGGAACGCACCCGCCGCCGCACCACCACGGCACAGGCGGAAGAACAAGCTGAAGCGGAAAAAGCCGCTGCCGCCGCGGCGCCGGTCGCCACTGAGCCATCCGCCGATGCCCCGGCACCCACGAACGGCTGAGGGGCAGTGCTCGTATATAGCGGTGCCGGACTACCAAACGGGCCAATGAGCGAAAGATTTGCCGAAAGGCTCCCGCATGGCGGCTGTGCCATCGGGTACCGGCGCGCAGTTGTTCGGTCAGCGGGCAAAGCGTATATAGGTGCTTGAATTTTGTGCCGATGCCTGATGCCGGCAGGCCGCCTGCGATGGCGATATCGCACCGGGTTAAATTTGCCGAAGCCCGCGAGGTAACTCATGGAAAAACTGACCGTTCCCACCGCTGATGCGCCGCACGCCTCACCGTTGAAAAAAAACCTTATTATTCTGGGCATTGTGGTACTGGCGGAAATTCTTCTGCTGAGTTTCAATGCGCGGCTTGATACCACCGCCTGGCGGGCCACGCGCTGGCTGATGGGAGATCAGCAGCCGTACAACTGGAAAAAGGTGCAGTTGAATCCCCAGACGCATCCCGACGCGCCGTGGTGGCGCACGGTTACGCCGCCATTTCATTCCCAGCTTTATCACCATACGGAAAGTACCTGGCGGGCCTTGCGCGACGTGGGTGTGCCTGCGGAGGTTATATTTATATGTTTATTGGTATGGGTGTATGATCCGGCCCGCTGGAAGGGCATTGCCATTATGCTCAGTTCCATTCTGGGAGCCGGCGCGGTTTCCGAAGCGTTCAAAAGTGTCTGCGGCCGGGTGCGGCCCATCGGCACGTTGCCCAACGGCCACTTGAATGACGGCCTGAATGTGTGGCAATGGTTCCGTGGCTTTCATACGCAAGTCGATTTAAGTTTCCCCAGCGGTCACGCCTGTGTGGCGTTTGCCATGGCGGCGGCACTTACGTATTTGTCGCCGAAGGGGCGGCGGCTGTTTCTGCTGGTGGCGTGGCTGACATCCTTTTCCCGTATTGTCATGCAGGCCCATTTTTATTCCGACATAATCGCCGGTGGAACCATCGGCTGGTTCTGCGGTTTTGGTTGTGCTATTTGGATGGGAGAGCGTCTGGGGGTTGCTCAACGGACACTGATTCCGGAAGTGCAAACTTAGCGCGCTTCATAAATATCCCGGCGGTGACAATTAAACATAAACCCGCCGATACGTAATACGGCATGGCGGGAAATACATATTCAAATAACAATCCCGCCAGAATCGGCCCCATGGCGCGGGCCAGGCTTGCCATTCCCTGATTGGCACCAAGTACTTCACCTTGTTCATCGGCATGGCAATGGCGGCTGATCAGCGCCTGCATGGCCGGGTTAAACAAACCGCTGCCGATGGCCAGCAAAACGCCCCCGGCCAGAAATCCCGTCCAGCGCCAGGCCCAGTGGATGGGCAGGCCGATCAGCAGCAGTCCCGCGGAGGTAATAACCGGTCCCAGCAGCGTGAGCTTCAATTCCCCGTATTTTTTTGTCAGCCGCCCGATCATTCCGCCCTGAATAAGTACAATCACAATGCCAATGGAGCCAAACAGCCATCCGGAAGCGTAGCTGCTGCGGTCGTCCTGGCTTTTTCGAAATACCGCCAGAGAAGCGGTTACGTGCACATTCGCGGGCTTATTTCCTCCAACCAGAGTTGCCAGGCCATGGGCCGCACTGGCACCATCCGCGGCCAGCATGGCATGGACGGAAATGGGATAATTGCGATGCTGAATCAGCAGGCTAAGCGTCTGTTCCATGCCGGCAAAAGCAAAACCGTTGACAAAAAATAGCAGGATCAGCGGACCGATAATGGGGCGCACCAGCGAATGTTCAAGTCCGCGAAAGCTGAATCGCCGGGCCGCGGCGTCATTGCGCTGATTATTGGGAGTGCGTGATTCCGCCAGTTGTGTAAATGTCATCAGTAACGCGGTGAAGGAAAAAGCTGCGGCCACCAGTGGCACGTATTGCAAGCCCAGAAAATGCGAAACCAGACCGCCGATCACCGGCCCGAAAATAAATCCCAGTCCGAAGGCGGCACCCAACGCACCGAGCCCTTTGGCCCGGTTTTCCGGCGTGGTGATATCGGCAATATAGGCATTGGCCGTGGAAATATTGCCTCCGCTGATGCCATCCAGAATTCGGGAAGCAAAAATCAGCACAATGCCCAGCATGTGCCCCTGGAAAAAATTGGCGAAAAAGAGCATGAAGAAGCCCACAATCGTGCCAATCTGACTGAGAATCAGCACAGGCCGCCGGCCGATATGATCCGACCACCGTCCCAGAATCGGCGCGAAGAGAAATTGAAAAAATGAATAGGTCGCACCGATGAGTGTCAGATAGAAATAATTGCTGATGCCAAATTGTTGCCCATATAACTGCAGGTTGGGCAGCACAATGCCAAATCCCACCAGATCCACAAAAACAATCAAAAATATGGTAAAAATACTGGCTTTGCGCATCGCTTATTTCCCTTAAAGGTTATCCATACGTTCCAGCACCGCGCCGAGTTCGCCATTCGAGCCGGCAAAGAGTCTAGGCTAGAGCTTATTGTAAAGCTTGTAAAGCGAAAAACATCTGCCCGAGCGAGACTGCGATACTGGACCTGTGACCGATTCCGCAACATCCATGCGATCGGTTGCGAACACAATCAGGCGATGAGCAATAAGTAGTGAATAAAAGGGACTGGACCGCCCCGGCGCGCACGGGGTAAACTCTCCAAGCGGACTGCGCGGATACGGGGGGGCGTCAACGAATCCCGGCGCGCCGGGAAACAACGAACAACGAGCAACGAACAACGAGCCCCGGCACACGGGGCAGGTACTGAATCTACTGACCAGCCACTGTAGTCGTGCCTTCGTGGCGACAAACCTTTTTATTCAAAAAGAGGCCGAAAGAAATTGCCAGCCGCAAAGAAATGAAATGACGCAAAGAATTGTTCAGGTAATTAAATACTCTTCGTGTCTTTGTGTCGTTGTGGTGAAAAACGTTTTTTGTTCACAAGGAGGAAGCAGAGGGCGACTCGGCGAGCAACGACCAACGAGCAGTTATTCCCGGCACATCGGGGTGGAACCTGGAAGCCAGAACCTGGAACCTGGAAGACATTAGAATCGCAGCGCTTCCAGCCAATTTGATCATTGATTCCCGGCGAGCCTGGAACCACTGAGGATAACTCCTAACTCCTGACTCCTAACTCCTAACCCCCTTCGTGTCTTTGTGTCGTTGTGGTGAAAAACGTTTTTTGTTCACAAGGAGGGAGCAGAGGAAGCAGAGGGTGCCACAATGAATCGCGGTGCGACGGGCATCTGCGATGGTGAGTTGGATTAGCTTCCTGGCAGGATGACGTGGACCGCCCCGGCGCGCACGGGGTAAACTCTCTAAGCGGACTGCGCGGATACCGGGGGGGGCAACCGTCAACTATCAACGAATCGCGGTGTGCTGGCAAACAACGTGCCGTGAGGAATGTGTTTGTGCGGCGGGTGTATGCGGTGCCGAGCTGGATTGGAGTATGGATTTGGCTGATGGTGCCGGTAACGGCGGAGTTAGAAAGCCAGGGATCAGGGCCATGAAGGCCTTGCGGAATCTGTCACAGACCGAGCGATACCTATTTTGCTGTGGCACGACACGTGGCGCGGCTGCTGAGTTTGGCGAGATGGTCGGGAGATCGCGGTGGGTTGAAACGCCACGCAGTTGGGCATGCCGCAGCGCGCGTCGAAATGCCTGGCGCATCCTGCTTTAATACCGGATTTGCGCATTGCTGTCGTGAATTACATCATTCGCCAATCCTGCCCGGACAAGGTTTTCCATCCCCGGGTTCCGAACATGAACTACAAAACTCTGCATGCGCGCAATGATGCCGGCGCTATGCCCCGCAAAGCCGTGAACGGTTGCCAGAACGTTTATTGCCAATTGTTCCGCAGGGATATATTTGCTTTTTTTCTGTGGATATACTTTAATCCTTGCTCGGCGCGATGTGTCTCTGGCAGGCCGAAGGGCCGTGGCGGAGCAGCGGTGAAGAAAAAGCACACGGGGCGTTAATGTTTTGGAGAATTTCGTGAGGCAAAAAATCAATCGAGGTTTATTGAAGCTGATCGTACTGGCCCTCATGTTCGGCATTTTGGCAGGACGAAATACCCGTGCCGGCGCTGCCGGAGCGATTCGGGCTGCGGAAAATAATCCCGCCGGCAGTAACAGCGGGAGATCGGCCGCTTACGCCCTGCAGCGGGGGTTGCAGCAGGCGATGGACAGGGCCGGATGGTGGCGGCAGATCGTCCGGCAACCCAATGGGCGATTGCATCATGCTTATCTGATTCCCGGATCGATGTACTACGAGCTGTTTGACTGGGACACCTATTTTATGGGCTTGGCGTTAAGCTACAGCCATCGCGGCCAGAGCCTCGCCGGTTCGGTGGAGGATTTTCTTCACTTTACCGACCATGATGATGCCTACCGGGGTTATACGCCGCGCGAAGTTGATGGAAAGCATTTTTTCGCACTGCCGGAAATGTGTAAACCCTTCCTCGCGCAGATGGCCCTGCGCGCGACGTTAACATTGCACAACGTGTCCTGGCTGAAACCGTATTATCCACGACTTGCTGATACGTTGTGGTACTGGCGACACGCCCGGCGGTCCTCCGATGGTCTGTTCACCTGGTTTGACGGAGTGGAAAGCGGCACGGACAACAGCCCGGCGGTCTTCACCGTACCGGCCGACCGCACGGAAGGGGTGGACTTGGCTTGTTATATTTACCGCGAATATCTGGCCATGGCTGATCTGGCGAGCTTGTTGGGAAAACCCGCCGATGTTCGGCTTTATCAGCAACGCGCTGCAAAACTTAAACACCTGATTCAAAAAAGGCTGTGGGATGCCAGCGCCGGCACATTTTACAATCGCAACTGCCGCACCGGCGCATTTATCCGCGTGCCGGAATGGACCAATCTGGTGCCGCTGTGGGCGCATGTGGCTACCAGACGGCAGGCACAGATTCTAATTAAGCGTTATGTGCTTAACCCGCACGAGTTCTGGACCCGTTATGGCATACGCAGTCTGGCTCCGGGAAGTCCCGCTTACCATCCTGTGCACGGCTACTGGCAGGGGCCCATCTGGATTGTCAGCGATTACATGGTTATGCACGGTCTGATGAATTACGGTTATAACACGCAGGCCCGGCTTTTGGCCCGTAACACGGTCGCCACTTTGTTAGGAGATATAAAGGCCACCGGCGGAATGCACGAGACATACAACCCAAATACAGGTGCGGGCCAGAATGGCGGTTACTTCAAAAGCTGGGACATGCTCGGAGCGTATATGATTCGAGAAGCGTATACCGGTGAGGATGCCGCGAAAATACCAACGGTAGCGCAGCTCAAGGCGGCATGGAACAACCATGGCGCATCAGCATTACAGTAGTGTGCGTGCGTATTGTTTAAGATTCGGCGATCGCTGCCAATCCATCGCGCCCCCGCGGTGCCGGGGGCAGATCCACCGGTGGCAAACGCAACGCGGTTAGAGAGTCATGTTAGCCGGCACATTCATGTGCCGGTGTTCTGCCGGGTGTGGCGCCGCACAACGCCCCCCGATTGCCGCAACAAAGGTTGCCCACGCCCCCCAAAAATTCCAATATTTTATTGCGCGGAAGCGAAGTGCCGACGACAAAATGACAGCAGCAAGCAAGCTGCCGGCAGGGTTCGTACTGCCTTGGGCCGGTAGTTGCTTCCGTGATTCCATTTTAATTGTATGTACATATCTGTATCAAACACGATGGATTGTATGATGTTACGAACGCGGATTTCTCTCTGAGCCTGTTTGGAAACTCCGCCGGGAGCGTTGGGGCGGCAAACGGCCGTCTGCGGCGTATTCGATCCTCAACATATTCCGGAATATGCTTCGGATCTGCGTCCTTGCATCCGTCCATTTGCCAAGCCAATGAACCCGCATCGGCCTTTTCAAATAGGCTTTTACGCAGGAGGAACGCTAAAATCCGGCAGCCACTTGCTTCCTGCGAGGGTTGTCGGCAAGAGGGGCTTAAGGCTGCTTTCCAGACTCCGATGACCTCGTCACATGGAATCAGGCGGCAACTCTCCGAATGTCTCGGATGGTCCCCAAACGTCGCAGGCCCCGCTTCACCTTTTCGCAGGTTCCCGCGGACCGATCCAGATCGAAATGCAATTGCCGAAGGTGCGGTTGCAGCAGTGCCACCAAAGGCCTGCCGTTATACGTTTCAATCGGACTTGTCGCGGTCCCATGACTACCATAGGATATATAAGGATCGGCTGGTCCGGTTCCCGGAGAATTGTATGACAACGCAGCAACTCGAAAAATTTTTCAGAAAAAAAGCCCAACGGTCGCGCTCAGTAAGTTCCGCAAAACTTCGCCAGCGGTGGCTCAATGCGGTAAGGGATCTTTACATTGAAATCGAGACGAAATACCTGGCGCGGCTGATCAAGGATAAGGTTGTCACAGTCAGCCGGAGACCCAAGACAATGTTTGAAGAGTCGCTGGGCGAGTACAGCGTCGATGATTTAATAATCAATGTGGGCGACGAGAGCGCCGTGTTCTCACCGAAAGGTCGTCTGATTGTCGGTGCGCAGGGGCGTGTGGATCTGGAAGGCGAACGCGCAGTTGTCACGCTTGTACTGAATCCCGGCCGATGGTCCATCGTGGCTTCCCGCACGCCAACGCTGCGACTTGTACCCTTGAGTGAGCAATCGTTGCTTGAGGCCGTTAAGGATGTCATGCGGGCATGAACGGATTGTTTGGCCAAAACCGAATTTTGACGATTGCCGATGTTTCCCAACTTCACGAGAAGATTCATCTCGCCATTAACAGCCAATTACGTCAGGAAAGGGCGGCGCAATGCCCTCAAGCTGATGCCATTTTTTTTGGCATGACTCCCGGTGAGGTTGACGCTTTGTTCCTCCGGATCGACCAAATGGCGATGCTTGATTTGCTTTCGACTGTCGAGGCGCACCTGCGAATGGATTTTCAGAATCGCGTCCGGGAAAAGAGGAAAGATGCGCTTTCAAGGCAGTTCCGGAGCGTGGCAAAGCGTCGGCATCACCGAATCCGGCTGAAAGAGGATATCCTCGCTGGCTGGAGCGAACACTATCAGGGAAGCAAAGTCTCAATAAACGACTTCAATGCTGCGCTGAAAGTACGGGATTGGTTGGCGCACGGGCGGTATTGGGTCCCTAAGTTCCAACCGGGATATAACAGGATTGTCGTGCGGGACATTTGCAATAATCTTGCTCAGGCTTTATTCCCGCCCTCCTGAATGGGACTATGAAACGATTCGTGGCATACTTGCTACCGCAGAATTCCCGCGTGGCGGTCAAACGCGGATTGTACAATGGCCTCTGTATCCACAGCCCGCAATTGTTGTGCGATCAGCCACCCGATTTCTCCGCGGCTGAGCCGGCGAATGGATTTTGGCGGGTTACGAAAAGATATGCCCGTATCGGCGGCCCGTGCGGGCACCGGGCTCGTAGTTGACACTTCCTGTGAATCCTCGCTGTTAATCGAGTTCCTAACGTCATCATTGGCTGCCGCATTGCCGCAGGCTGTCCGTTGATCGCAGTTTGTTGCCCGTTGTAAAATCGCCCACGTTTCCGGTGCCACCTTCTTGCTGATGGCCAGCATGGTAGCCTCCGGATTGGCCGGGATTCCCACCAGGCTGAATTCCAGCAGTTCCCATTGGCGATAAATGCGCCGGGCTTTTTTCAGTTCCGGCCGACGGACGATTTCTTCGGCGGTGGGATTGGAATATTCACCCGGCAGAAAACCCACGCTGTAACTGTTTAACACGCCATCCTGGGCCAGCGCGAACATATCGCGGCCGAATTGCGTTTTATCCGTGCACCGGTATTTCGCCAATATCCGCTCACCGCTTTTTTTCACCCATTGTGCCGCACCCAACGGCAGCGCGGTGTCATGGTTATAAAACACCGTCAAGCCGGCATAATTTTTTCGCAGCAATCCTTCCGGTAAAACCACATCGCCGTCGCGATCCACGGCGGGTGTGGAAATGCACGCCACAATCTCCCGTCGGCCTGCTTGCACTTCAATGAGTTGTCCTTCAAATGCTTTTCGCAATATCGACATGGCGAACTCCTGATTTTCGCTTTTTTATTTATGATTCACCGGTGAAACGATTTCACCATGAATGTTGTGATGCCTGTGACAGATTCCGCAAGTTCTTTATGGTCCTGACCCCTGGTTTTCTAACTCTGCCGTTACCGGCACCATCAGCCAAATCCATTCTCCAATCCAGCTCCAACCCAGCTCGGCATCGCATATACCCGCCGCACAGGGAAGCCATGCACATCCGTCACTCATTATGTCAAGTCCTGATCTAAAGTTGTCACATTATTGTTCCTTATTCACATCCAAGTTTAGCTTCCATTGGGGGTTCGCGTGGGGGCCTGCGCAGCGAAGGGAGGGCGAGCGCAGCGAGCCTGACCGAAGCGGAGCAGGCCCCCCACGCGACGCGACGCCCATCACCCCTCCAGGACGCGGGCTCTCGCTTCCCAGCCTACGGGTTCCCGGCTCGGATGCCGCGGTATTATCCCATCCCTATGCACCGCCGACGGTACTCGCATACTCAGGCTCCCGTGTGGGCGACTTTGGTTGTAAATCAGAACCGCCTGTTGCACCAATGCCTGCACCATCGCCTTCTTCGGAATGCTTTCGCCAAGGCCCAATTCCTGCTTGAGTACCCCGTTTAATCGTTCCGCCTGGCCATTCTCATAACAGTGGTTCTCCTCCGTCATGCTTATCCCCATACCAGCCGCCTGTAACTGCCTTATGTACGCCTCACAGCAGTACTGGCTGCCGCGATCCGAGTGATGGATCGCATACGCATCCGATGGCAATTGCTCGATCGCCTGCGATCCAGCCCGCATCGCGCCTTCCATCTCCAGGCTGTCCGAACAGTCAAAGCCTACAATTTTGCGGCTGTAGGCATCCATCACCAGGCTCAGATACATAAATCCCTCATCCGTCCGGATATACGTTATATCGCTGACCAGAACCTGATGGGGACCTGTAATCGACATATCACGGATAATGTTGGGATATACCGCAAATCCATGCCTGCTGTACGTCGTGCGGGATCCACGCTTCGGGCGTTCTATGAGCATATTATTCCGCCTTAACAAGCTAAATACTCTATCCCGGCCTATCACCACACCCGCCCCTTCCAGTTCCGGTACGATCCGGTGCAGCAGCTTCCGGCACCCCAGACGCGGCATGCGCTGACGCTCTTTCCGCACCAATTCCAAAATCAAGGCCTCATCCACCGTCAAACGTTCCCGAACCAGCCGGGATTTGTAATAATTCTGCCGCGTCATGCCCACTAAGCCGCACAGCGACTTGACCCCACGCGGTTGCTGCTCTACGCCGATGTGGACCGCTTCCCATCGGACTTTTTTTTAAAGTCCTCCACATCCTGACCCAACTGCTCGCAGGCCAGCTTCAAAAATGCCGCGTTCAACACGTTCTCCGCCTGCGTTTTCCCCAACGCCTGCTCCAACTGAGCTACGCGCTTTTTGTACTCCCGTATCTGATCTTGTTCATCTGGCTTTTCCACACGCACCACCTTTGCTTGTAAATGATTCTTACCGTATTTATTGATCCATTTCTGCACCGTTGTCGCGCCGGGAATCCCGTGGTGCAACCGCGCCTGGGTAATCGACTCGAATCGACCATTCTCCAACTCTTCGACCACCTGCCGCTTGAAGCACTCACTATACCGCTTTATAACCCGTATTCGCATATCTTAACTCCTGATATTTCCATTGCCAAAAGTGACAACCTATATCAGGACGAGACATTATTGGTCATTGATCATTGCTCACTGGTCATTGCTTCCCGGCGTGCGGAGATGTGTCTCCCATATCCGCGCAGTCCGCTTGGAGAGTTTACCCCGTGCGCGCCGGGGCGGTCCATCCCGTCCCACCAGGGAGCTAATCCGATTCACCATCGCAATGCAAAGCCGACTTTTTGTAAGCCGGCGGATGTACCGGAGATTATTGCGTCGCCATCGGCTGATCCGCGGGAGCCGTTGTGATTGCGTCCGCGGCTATCGCCGGGTTGCTGATGGATTGCAGGGGCGGCAGATCGGAAAAGCCCATGGCCCGGCGAATTTCCGCTTGGGTCAACACCCCGGCGCGAATGGCGATTTGTGTTTTTTCCAGTTCAAACGTTTCATCCGCCGGCACCGGATTCTCCGCCGCCAGGAAAAGCCGATCGCCATACAGCGGGGTGAGCATTTCATTGAGTTTTTGCTCCAGAATCAGCACCCGTGGCAAGATGGTCTGCCGGGCATATAGCGTTAAACTTGCCTGCATATTGGCGTAGGTGGCGTCTTTGCTTAACAGAGCCTCCGGCACGCCAAACGCGTGGGCCAGACGCTTCAATGTTTCCCGGCTGATTTCCAGCGGCCCAAGGTCCGTCGGTGGATATCGGGCCGGAACAAATGTGCCCGCCTGTTGCGCCACCAGCACCCGCCCGTTGCCTTCGCCGCCGAACTTCTGATTCCACAGCAACTCCGCCCGTTCCGCCTGTGTTTTGGTCAGTTGGTCCTTGGGAATAAATGTGCCATCCACGCGCGCACGGTTATCCATCAGTGCGTTTTCATACATGGCAAATTTGGCGGCCAATTCCGCCTGCATGTATGCGCTGCGCAGGGGTGCGTGGCGTCCACCATACGGGTCTTCCACAGCCGGAAACCGAAAATCCAGCACATTCTGTCTATCCAGTTGAATCCATGCCCCGGTCAAAGCGGGCATGTATTTATAGCCCACCACCGCCAGATCATTATTCCGCAGCGGCAGCACGCGCTGCGTGGGCAGTACCTTGATGCGCCGCACCGGATCAAACGGCCCCGGCTCCAGCAGCCAGTACGCTCCGCCGAATACTTCCATGTATACACCGGTCATGTAGCGCAACTGATAGCCATTTAATCCGTCGTTGTCTTTTTCCAGCAGATTCAACAACGGATGTTCGGTTATTTCCTCCACCTCCGCCGCCCGGGAAAGAGTTCGTGAGAAATTCGGATTTCCTTTGAGTTGTGCAAGTGTTTTAGCCGGTACATGCCGGGTGGAAAAGCCGCTTACCAGCTTTTGGCCGGGCCGGCGAATGGCATAAAGTCGAAACGGCACCTGTGCGACAGATGCGGCATTCCAGTTGGCACAGGTATAAACCAGATCATTAGTAAGGTACTCCAACATAAGCTGGCTATCTGTGGGAATGCTGCGGCCCGCGGTACTGGTCAGCAGAGGCGATCCGACGGAAATCCAGAAATCACCCGCTGATTTATCAATGTGTTCCATGGCAAGGCTATAGGCCCCGGCCAACGGGAGATAATCGGGAAAGTGGCGTTTTTTCAATCGTTCCGCAGGCAAGGCTTTGAAGCATGACGAAGCTGGTCAGTGGTGAATACAAACATAGTTCATGAAGCTTGCCTGCAACATCCACCGTGAAACAATCTGTCAATTTCTTCGCGAACTGCGAAGAATTCCCAGCTCGGCACACCGCGCTTTTGACGGACGGTTACCGCCGGCAGAGCCGGCGGCTATGTGATGTTTGGCTGCGGCTTCGCCGCGCTGGGGATAGCTTCGTGCCGTGGATCCCGTTGAATGATGCCTCGGCGGTAATAATCTCGGTGTACTCTGTGATCTCTGTGGCTACTCCCGTGGTTTACGACTCTGTGCCACAATCCGTCAATTTCGCCGCGAACTACGAAGAATTCCCAGCTCGGCACACCGCGCTTTTGACGGACGGTTACCGCCGGCAGAGCCGGCGGCTATGTGATGTTTGGCTGCGGCTTCGCCGCGCTGTGAAACATCCTGGCCCGGTAGTCCGCACATGCAGACACGTCGCCCGCGTTACCGTGGCAGATTCATGCTCCGGCGCGTCGTCGTTGTGGCCGCCGGCCACTATAATCGTCGCCGATGATGGCAGATGCGGCATTGAATAATCCTTCTGATCTTTCCACGCAGCGCTTTGCGGCAGTTGCGGTGGATCAGGCTCTGGATATGGATTTGACCTACGGCATACCGGTGGAATTTCTTCCGGTGTTGCAGGTGGGATCGCGCGTGCAGGTGCCATTGGGCAGGGGGAATCGACCGGTTAACGGAACCGTGCTGGAAATTACCGACCAGGCGCCGATATTCAAGGTTCCTGAGCACACCGCGGAAAAATCAATCCCAAAACCGCCGGACGAATCCCCATCACAGCAGGAATCGTTATGGAACCTCGGCGCGGTAGAGCCGGCTAAAGCCCCGGCGGCCGCGAAAATTAAAAATATTCTGGCGGTTTATCCGGAAATTGATCCGGTTCCCGCGGATTTACTGGAAATGGCCCGCTGGATCAGCCGTTACTATTGCTGTCCGCTGGGGCTGGTTCTTGCCACAATTGTGCCGGCGGCGGTGAAGAAAAATGTTCGTCTGCCCCGGCAGATATACATTCATCGCGTTGAAGATCAGCCTGAAATGGAATCGCGTCTGGCGGGTTTGGTAGCGCGCACACGCAGCACTTTTTCAGCGGTGTGGGAAATTCTGGCCCAGGGGCCACTGACGCAGGAAGAGCTGCTGGCAAAAATACCGGTTTCCAAGCCCATGCTGAAGCGATTTGTTTCAATGGGCCTGCTGCGGCTGGAGAAGCGCATCATCTGGCCGGATTCAGCCCGGCTGGGATTGCCGGCATCCGGAAAATTGCCTGCGCCGACCGGTGCGGATTTTGCGTTGACAAGTCAGCAGGCGGATGCCATGGAAGCACTTTTGCCATTATTGAATCCGCCGCGGTTCGCGGTGCGGCTGATATTCGGCGTTACCGGTTCAGGCAAGACAGAACTGTACATACGATGCATTGACCAGGTAATCGCCTCCGGGCGGCAGGCCATTGTGCTGGTGCCGGAAATATCATTAACGGCGCAGTTGATCAGCCGATTTACCGCGAGATTTGAGCGCGTGGCAGTGCTGCACAGCGGTATGGCCGATGCGCAGCGGCATCAGCATTGGCATTCCATAGCGGCAGGCTGGGCGCAGGTGATTATCGGGGCGCGGTCGGCGATTTTTGCGCCGGTGCCGAAGCTGGGGTTAATTGTGGTTGATGAAGAGCATGAGCCATCCTACAAACAGGACAGCGCGCCGCGATATCATGCGCGGGATGTGGCGGTGCGGCGCGGGCAAAGCAGCGGGGTTCCGGTATTGCTGGGATCCGCAACGCCCTCGCTGGAAACCTGGCGCAATGCTCATGAGAATCCGCACTATGGACTGATTCAATTGACATCACGCCCGCGCGGATTGCTTATGCCCCAGGTATTGACGGTGGATATGCGGGAGCAACGCCACCGCCGCCGCGGGTTGCATGCGTTATCGATGGTGCTGGAAAAGCGGCTTGCCCAGACCCTGGCGGATAAGGGACAGGCGATATTTCTGTTAAACCGGCGCGGCTATGCGCATTATGTGGCGTGTCCCCGGTGTGATTTTGTGCTCATGTGCGACCGCTGCGACGCGACAATGGTGGTGCATCGGCATGCACTGGAGTCGTATGAAAGTTCCCCGGGCCTGCCCGAGCGATATATTCAGTGTCATTACTGCCTGACAAGTCAATTGCTGCCGGAACGGTGCCCGAGCTGTCAGGCGCGGCTGGTGCAACTGGGCCAGGGTACACAGAGGGTGGAAGAGGAGTTACAGAGAAAATTTCCGCTGCTGAAAGTGGCGCGGATGGACAGCGATTCAATGCGCCACGCCGCCCATTATCAGCAGACACTGCAAAGCTTTGCCAAAGGCGAACTGGACATGCTGCTGGGCACACAGATGATTGCCAAGGGGCTGGACTTTCCCAATGTGACATTGGTGGGGGTATTAAATGCGGACCTGGCGATGACCAGTCCGGATTTCCGGGCGGCGGAGCGGACCTTTCAGTTGATCTGTCAGGTGGCCGGACGCTGCGGGCGAACGCAACGGCCGGGACTGGTGGTGGTGCAGACCATGCAGCCGCAGGAACCGGCGGTAATGTTTGCGGCACAGCATGATTACACCGCATTTGTGCGGCACGAACTGGAACATCGCAGGAGTTTTAATTATCCACCGTTCGGCAGGATGGTACGCTTGGTGCTTTCAGATACCGATTACATTTCGCTGACCGATGAGGCAAAACAGTTAATGGCAATCATTGAGAAATCTCCGGGATGCAAACCGGAAACCATCCGCCATATCGGTCCGCAAAATGCGCCCATGCAGCGCCTCGATGAAAAGTATCGCATGGAAATAATTTTATTTGCCGCCACGCCCGGGCCTTTGCAGCAGATTCTGACCGACCTGCGGCAACAGGGCGTGTTTCAGCATTTCAAAGCCGAGGTGGTGGTGGATGTGGACCCCATGGCCATGCAGTAACGCTCGGCATCAGGCGATCTTGCCGGCTGATTGTTCCTGCGATCGTTTCAGCGCATCGAGACAGTCCGGGTCAAATGCGACACCACGGTCTTTTTCCATAATGGCCAAAGCCTCGGCAATGCCGCGGCCGGGATGATAGGGGCGATCAGAAGTCAGAGCGTCAAAGACATCCGCGGTTGTAAGAATACGCACCACTTGGGGAATTTCCGCACCTTTGAGTCCGCGCGGATACCCTTTGCCATCGAGGCGTTCATGATGCGATCCGGCACTGAACGCCATGGAGGCGAAAACCGAAACCCGATCCAGAATCTGCTCGGAGAAGACCGGATGCAGGCGCACACGGGCCCATTCCTGTTCATCAAGCTTGCCGGGTTTATCCAGAATCGAATTGCTCACGCCGAGCTTGCCGATGTCATGCAGCAGTCCCAGCCGTTTGAGCCAGCGGGCTTCCGCGGGGTTGATGCCGAATTGCCGACCGATTGCCAGCGCATAATCCGCCACGCGGTGGCTGTGGCCGTTGGTGTATGGGCTTTTGGAGTCAATAACATCAGCAAAGCCCTGCGCGATCTGGTCGATCTGCGGTTCATCAACATATTGAATCAGAGGTTGCGGTTCAAGGGTACGCACGTGCGTTTCCAGGCTGCTGTCTTTGAGCATGTTCCATAAATCGGAGGTTGCGGCGACGGATTCAAAGGCCTGCACAAGCGACGGGTCAAACCAGGTTCCGGAACGGCGTTTGACCTGCTCCAGCGCTTCCCTGGGACCGCTGATGGCGTGAAACACTTCCGCCACCTGAGCCAGCAATGCGATGCGGCTTTCAATGGGAATTTCGGTTCCCGCCGCGCCTGCCGGATTTCCACCGCCATTCCAGTGTTCATCAAGCCGTCGGATGGCGTCGGCCACGGGCATGGCAAAACCGATTCGGGCGGCGATGCCGGCCCCGCGTTCACAGCGGGAGGTGATCAGTTCGCGTGAAAGTGTTCGGCCATGAATGGCAAGATGCACCAGCTTTCCAACGCGCTTGCGCAAGGGGGCATTCGGAGCAAGGTTGGCCAGAACAAAACGTGTGAGCTGGGAAATACTTTGCGTATCAATTTGTCGAAAGCGGCTTTTAACCGCCAGATCATCACTGCCATAAAGTTCGCAGACACGCGCGGCGTTGCTGGAGCAGCCGATGTCTTTGAGCAGCAATGTGTAATACAAATTGGAAAGCGTCCGCACCGGCAGGCCAACGTGTGTGCCGATGTTCATACCGATCCAGCAGACACGAATGCAATGACCGGCGGGCAACCCCTCGGTCAGGTCCAGCGCATAGCTCAAAGCCCCGATAACTTCCGACAGTGCCATGCGATGGCCGACGGGATAGCGTTCATCCGCGAATGCATCCAGCGGGGCCATGGGAAGCAATGAAGAAATCGGCGTCATGATACTTGCCCTATGCCGTGGAAAAAACGACCATCCTTTCCACCCGACCACGTAAAGAACACACCAGTTGCATGTGCCAACGGCACTGCGACGTGAACCAATGGATCATCGGCAACATGCCGGTGACCGCGGCAGTAAAATCCGGATCGCCAGGCTTATGGGACACGAGTTAATGGCAAATCAGGACTTTGGCGGTTCAATGGGGTCAACGGTAGCGGCGGCAAACCAGGCGGAGACGGGTGAAACCGCCCGGCACTCCGGACACTGAATGTCCGTATTCATAAATGATGCGCGGCAATTTGGACAGTGGCCATGCTGTGCGAACATGTCGAAATGCGTGCCGCAATTGGAGCAGGTCCAGAATGTGCCGACCCGGGGACCCATGTGGCAATTCGGGCAGTGGTACTGCGTGTGGCGGGGAATTTTATTCATAAGCATCAGGCGCGTGGATTGGCGATACGCGTTGACGGCCTCAAAAATCAGAAACGCGGCGATTGCCATCAGGTAAATCTGTCCGCTTCTGAATGCAAAGATTCCCAGCATGCCGGAACCCAGCAGACCGACAACCGAGGCAATGCGCAAAGCTAATCCCTCGCCGGTGACAAACCAGAGCAGCGACCAGAGTATTTTCCCGCCGTCAAGTGGATAAACTGGAAGCAGGTTGAATACCAGCAGCACCATATTAATAAGCACAATGCGAGCCAGAAACCTGCCGATGTTTCCCGCGGCGGCGGGAGAGTCAAACAAAACATGCAGAAAATTGTTCACGGTCAGCGGGGCATGTGGTGCCACGGTGAGCCAGAAAATTCCCACGGTAATGGGAATCAGAATCACATTGACCAGCGGACCGGCGACAATGCTCCAGAGCATGGCACCCGGTCGCCACGGTGGCGATACATACGCAAAGCCGCCAAAGGGCCAGAGAATGATGGTATCCGCCGTGCCGCCCACGGATCGGCAGGCCAGGGCATGACCAAATTCATGGATCAGAACAATTCCAAACAGCGCCACAATTTCCAGAAATTGCCATATCGGGCTGCTGTAGTAATGGCCACGGGCGCTCATTTCAAACAGGACAATCAGGAACCAGGAAATATGCAGATAAACGGTTATTCCCAGAAACTGAAAAAGGCGTATTGATCCGGCGCGCATCTGTTGGCTCCAAACGGATGACAATTCCATGCCGCGACCGTATCCGCAACTCCTGCCGAGGCTCTTGTTATTGTAGCGTCTTTACGCCAACCGCGTGGAGAGTCAGCAGCGGAATGTTGAAATCCGAGTCTATCTCCGAACACGCCGGGAGAATTTGCGCATCCAGATCGTGGTATCGGATTTGTCCAAGCGGCCATTGGCGACGCCGAGGCCCAGCGTAATTAGTTCCTCGTTGGTTGCCGTTAAATCATGGCCATTAACTTTCAAAAACGCAATCGCTGAAATCACTGCTGCGCGTTTGTTGCCGTCATGGAAAGCATGCGCCTGGCATATATGAAACAGATAGGCGGCGGCCATGGCGGCAATCCCACGATGCAGGTATTGTCCATCAAATGCCGCCTGCGGCATGATCACCGCGGACTCCAGAAGCCCGTAATCGCGCAACCCGGCCATTCCACCTTCATGCGCAATGGAATCATCGTGCAAACTCATCACATCATCAACGGTTAAAAAGGTAATCTTCGTGCGGCTCATTTTGCCAACTCACGCAACGCCTTGCCGTATTTTGTGCGAATTTCTCCCATGATCTTCTCCAGCGTTTCCTTACCGATCCCGGCGCTGACGGGCGTGACAATCAATCGCGGGCCATCCACGGTAATCTGCACCTGATCTCCAACGTGCAGTCCAACCAAATCCATGATGGTGTTATCCAACGGCAACGCGCTGCCGTTACCAACTTTTCGAACGGTTTTTATCAATGACATAATCCGACTCCTGATACACGGAAATACGTTACAGTATTACATTGTAATCACAACAGGATCGGAAAGCAACGATGCGTGACCGACCTGCGTGAGAGAGAATCGGAATGTGCGTGATATTTTGCACACAGCGGGCTTAGCATGATGCGGAAGCATCATGGTTGGAAGAGAACTGAGGTTTAGTGCTCTGTCACGCCTGCTGTTGCACACTGCGTTGCCACCGCCGGGCCGAGGATCGCACTTCTTGGCACGCCGCTGCGATGCCAACTTGGCGCTTCCGCATCAAGCTAATAAAGCCATTATCTTCATTTTAATTGGGATGTTCACCCGCCTTGGCCCTTTGGGGAAAGGCCCCACGGCGTTGTCGCAAATGGTATGTTTTTACAACCGTTTCACCACCTGCCGAAACCAATTGCCATGGCCCGGAGTGTTTAACTTCCGCGTTGTTGTGGGCCACATTGCGCAAACGCGTCAAGCACATCGGCGAAAATGGTGTCGGAAACAGCGACGCCAGCTTCGGTAAGTGTAATGGCACTGTCGCAAAGGGCCAGGAGGCCCATGGGGCTGTACTTTTGTACGAGTTTTCGGAGAATGGCCATGGCATCCATGCCCGTGCGTTGCTGAAATTCATGCAGCACGATGCCTTCGTTTAGCCGCAGTTGGAGAATTGCCAGTTCGCCCCAGCGGGATGTACCGGTGAGATGTTCGATTTCCGTTATCGGCACGGCGGGTGTGGCGGCGTTTAGCGCATCAATATAGCGTGTAAGACTTTGCACATTTTTCCAGCGAAAACCGGAATGATAACCCGCCGCGGATGGCCCAACCGCCAGATGATTTCGCGCTTTCCAGTAATGAATGTTGTGCCGGCACGCTTGTCCCGGCCGGGCAAAATTGGAAATTTCATAGCGGATAAATCCAGCCTCCGCCAGACGCGCGCGGGTGTGGGCGAGCATGTCGATCTGCAGTTCATCGGGTACCGCAGTGAATTCGCCTCGCTTCATTCGTGCGGTCATCGGCGTATTGGGTTCGTACATCAGGCCGTAGCAGGAAAGATGTGTGGAATTCAGTTCAATGGCCCGCCGCAAATTGCAATCCCAGTCTGAAAGCGTCTGGCCGGGAATGCCAAAGATGAGATCGAGGTTCAGGTTGTCTATGCCGACGGATCGGGCGATATCCATGGCAATCGGGACGCTTTCAGGATTATGATCGCGCTGGAGCACGGCAAGTTCGGTAATCGAAAAGCTCTGCGCACCGAAACTGATACGATTAACTCCGCCATCGCGCAGGACTTTGGCCCGCTGAATATCAAAGGTGTTGGGATTGGCTTCCACGGTAAATTCGGTGAGGCGGTGAGTGTTGATGGCATTATTTATTTGCGCCAGGAGCCGGCTTAGCGCATCGGGTGATAAGAGTGTGGGTGTGCCACCGCCGATAAAAATGGTCTCCGGGGTCGCTTTTCCAAAGTGTGCGACGTGTAGTTCAAATTCTCTGCCCATTGCATCAAGAAAGGCGTCGGTTTGGTCCAGGTGGCCGGCCAGGGAGAAAAAATCGCAATAATGACATTTGCTGGTGCAAAACGGAATATGGACATAAAGTGCGTCAATCTGGGAATTTTCATCAAAATCTGCGGATGCGGGCAAGGCAAAAAAGCCATTCTGTGCCCGTATTTCCACCTGAGGAAGCGGAAGTTCAAAATTTTTGGGACGTTTATTGTCGTTTTTGCAATTGAGTTCGGATATAATTTTGTCATGCTGCATGGCGTTGTGGCCGATAAATTCTCATAGTTTAGCATAAATCCCGGATTAAGGGATATGCAGAAACGGAGGCCGCTGATGGATTTAGTGCTTGTGATTTTCAAAGAGGATGGACAGAGGCGCGAATTTTCCCTGCTTAAGGAGCGGACCACCATTGGAAGATCGGATGAATCTGATCTGCAGATTCCGCTTCCCACCGTATCGAGAAATCATTGTGAAATTGTAATTCAGGACAACACCCCGGTACTCAATGACCTGGACAGCTCCAACGGCACGTATCAGAACAACCAGCGCATTACCTCTTCGCAGACACTGGTGGCCGGCGATCATATTCGCGTTGGGCCGGTGACTTTTACGGTGGTCATTGATGGCGAACCGCACCAGATCAAACCCATTCGCACCATACTTGGTGATATGGCCATGGAACCGGTGCAGGATCATTCCATTACGGAAACCGGTGATACGGTTGATGTTACACCGGATGGTGATATTCCCATCGCCCGTCCCATTGAAGATGAAGTGAGCCTGGATGACGATGAGGATGATCACGATCCGCTCAAGGCGCTTGAAAATCTCAATTCACAGCAGTCCCGTAAATAATGGCCAGTTGATGTGCCGTTTCTCAACGCCCCCGACCGATTCCGCATGGGAAGGCAGATGCAACATTGCCTCCAATGCATGTGGAACCTGCGGTATCAAAAGATCAAAACGATTCTGCCAATTAAAGTTCCATCATATTGAACCTCACGGCTTAAGCTTCTATCATGGCTCAGGTTGAGTATGTCCTGTTATCCGCGCGCCGGCGATATCGGCTGCGGGAGGAATTGTGTCATGACACGGAATGGTATGCATCGGATTTATTGTGATAATGCCGCAACGAGTTTTCCCAAGCCGCCGGAGGTACTCCAGGCGATGGTACATTACGCCGAACATATCGGCGCATCAGCCGGACGCGGCGCTTATGCCGAAGCGCGGCAATCCGCCCTGGTGATTCGAGCCTGCCGGGAGCGGCTCAATACGTTTTTTAACGGCGAAAATCCCGACCATTTCATATTCACGTTGAACTGCTCGGATGCGTTGAATATGGTGATCCATGGAATATTAAAGCCCGGCGATCATGCCATCTGCATCGCGATGGATCATAACAGTATTCTGCGGCCCCTGAATGAATGGACATCCCGGGGTGTAATTTCCCACAGCCGCCTGGCGGTGCAACCCGGAACGGGCTTGGTCAATCCCGCGGATATTCGTTCTGCCATTACGCCGCGCACGCGGTTGATTGCCATCGGGCACGGCAGCAATGTTACCGGCACGGTGCAGCACATTGAAGAAATCGGCAAAATCGCCCGGGCAGCCAGTGTCCCATTTCTGGTGGATGCCGCGCAAACCGCCGGTCATATCCCGATTGATGTGCAGGCCCAAGGCATTGATTTTCTGGCCTGTCCGGGTCACAAGGGGTTACTGGGGCCGCTGGGTACGGGTGTTTTGTATATTCGCCCGGGGATGCAAAAGCTTTTAAGCACCGTTCGGGAAGGGGGCACCGGGTCCGTCAGTGAACGCGATTCTCAGCCGGAATTTATGCCTGATCGATTTGAATCCGGATCGCACAATGCCATTGGTATTGCGGGACTTTCCGAAGGCGTGCAATGGCTGCTGGATAAGGGAATCAACCATCTGGCGGCTCATCAACGCGCCATGTGCCAGGCCTTTATCACTGCGGTAACCGGCGCGCCGGGACTGACATTTTTCGGGCCCCAGACCGTGGCGGATCGCGTGGGTGTTTTCAGTGTGCGCCTGGCGGGTGTGGATCCGCTGGAGCTGGCCAATGAACTGGAGGAAGAATTCGGAATTCTCACGCGCCCGGGATTGCATTGCGCCCCGGCGGCTCATCAAACCATTGGGACGGATCAACCGGCAATCTCCGGCGGCCTGGCCGGCACCACACGTTTAAGCTTCGGGGCCTTCAACACCACTGCGCAGGTGACAACGGCCGCCGCGGCCCTGACAACACTTGCCAGCCGCCATTTGAAACAACAAACTCCCCCAAGCCGCTCCCCGGCTCTGCACGCGCATGTGTAAGATGCCAGGTGCCTCGGGCTTTGTGGTCGCACTGTCGGTTCTTCGTTCTTTTCTTTTTTCCACCTTGCATACGGTCGCTGTTGATCGCAAATGGCGTGGATGTTGGCGAGGCAATTATTAACGCATCAGCTTGACAGGTGTTAGTATTTTGTTAGCATTGCATCAGCTTGCAGGAGCCATTATGTCCGCACCACCGAAGGCAGCGATCTGGGATGCGCCGGAACACACTTTGGCGAAGATAGCGATCTTGCGCGCCTATCTTCAGGCATGGTTTAAAATTCTGGGTAACAAGGTTCCGAGGGATATGCTCTATATCGACGGTTTCGCGGGACCAGGGAGCTACGATAACGGAAGCGATGGCTCACCGATCGTGGCGATAAAAGCTGCTGCCGACGCCCGCAATTCCTCAGGCGGCCAGTGGAAGGCAAAAACGATCCGGATGGTCTTTGTGGAAAGTGATGCCGCCCGCTTCGATCTTTTAAAATCGAAAGTTGCGAGCTACCATCAGCCGCCCGGGATGACCGTACAGTGCATCAACGACGAATTTGCATCCGCATTCGGTGTAATCAAGCGCCAGCATCAAGATGCTTTTGTCTCCTCGCTGCCCTTGTTCGCCTTTCTTGACCCTTTCGGTGTGAAAGGAGTTCCGTTTCGCTGCTTGAAAGAAATACTTTTCAGCGAAACCTCGGAAGTGTTCATGTTGCTGGACACGCACGGGATGGAACGAGTTCGGACCGCCGGGGAAAAGGCCGGGTATGAGAAAATATTGGACGAAGTGTTTGGTGGCGCGGTATGGCGCGAAATTTCATTTACCGGCGATACCAGGTTGAACTGCCGGAAGATTTTGGATGCGTACCGCCGGCAGCTTGTCAGCTCCGCCGGTGCTAAATTTACATTTCCATTCGAGATGCGGAAAACCAATGGAAATGTCAGCTATCACCTGCTGTTTGCGACAAAACACGTGAAAGGAATTGAAAAAATGAAGGAGGCGATGCGAAGCGTAGACAAAACTTTTGTCTTTATCGATGGGCGGTCTGGGCAAGCGTTTCTGTTCGCGCCCGACGACCCTGTGGTCATCGCTCGTGATGCGGAAAATTATTTCAACCAGCAGTGTTCCGGTCGTGAAAGAGGCTATGATGATCTAAACTCCTGGATATTGCAGGAGACGCCTTATATGCGGCCGGACAAGATCTTAAACAAGATCAAAGCTCGTCAGGGCATCGAATTTGTAACGGTCGGAGGCGAGGTGGTAAAGCTCTCGCACAGGGCCATCCGATGGACGGATGTCGAGAAAATCAAATTCCGGGATCGGCTGACACCTCCGGAAACAGGACTTTTTGGTCAGGAGTAGACCCCATGCCCAAAACCAGCAAAATTGAATGGACCCAGTTCACCTGGAACCCGGTGACGGGTTGTTCGCGGATCAGCGAAGGATGTCGGCATTGCTATGCGGAGCGGATGGCCGGGCGCTTATACGCCATGGGAAGCCCGCGATATCGCAACGGATTTGAGGTCACACTGCATCCGGATTTAATCGACCTGCCCCGGCGGATGGCAAAGCCCCGCCTCATCTTCGTCAATTCCATGAGCGACCTTTTTCATGAAAAGATCCCGGACAGCTTTATCCATAAGGTCTTCGATACGATGGCCGGATGTCCGCAGCACACATTTCAAGTGCTGACCAAACGCAGCGAGCGATTACACCGAATCGCGTCGCGGTTACCCTGGCCGTCCAATGTGTGGATGGGTGTTAGCGTGGAGAATCAAAAAGTCATTTCGCGCGCTATGGACCTGGCGCAAGTGCCGGCTCATATACGGTTTCTCTCACTTGAGCCGCTGCTGGGGCCGCTGGAGAAGTTGCCTCTTTCCGCTATTGCGTGGGTAATTGTCGGCGGAGAATCAGGCCCGGGAGCCCGGCCAATGAAAGAAGAGTGGGTGCAGTCGATCCGGCTTCAATGCCAGACCGCCGGCGTGGCGTTTTTCTTTAAACAATGGGGCGGCGTAAACAAGCACGCGACTGGCCGGATGCTAAACGGGCGCAGCTACGACGAGATGCCGCGAATGACAGTTGTCCCAAAACGCACATTGGCCCCCACCACTGGTTCCCGCGCCAGGCGTGGCTGTACATCGCAATGGAAAGCCCACGGGACAAAGCGCACGCATGTTCCGTTACCAGTGCTGGTGGCTTAACCGTAACGTGCGCAGCCAATCTCCCATTTTTTGCCACATTTGTGGTGCCGGCGGATCATTGCCAGGGTGATGGCGATGGGCGGTGTTATCGATTCATGGCAGGCTATGGTTTGGCAATCCATGGTGCCACATGGCGGCGGACAAAAGCCTCCGAAGCGGAGAAGCCATGGGTGCCCCAATGGCCGCAATCGTCAATCAGCGATGGCTGCCATTTTAGCTGATGCAGTTTGGCGTAGAGATTTTCCGGGTCGTCACCGGTCGCGGGCCGCTTGAATCCGACACAACCGCAGGCGACGTGGTGCCTTCGATCGCTGGTGCCGAACAGGCTTGTGCCGATTCCCAATACCAGCCAGTCGCGATGTGAATAGCAATTGAATATTCCCTTGTTCAATCTCCGCAGCGCCGGACGCAGATCATAATTGCTGGAAATGGCCCCTCCCAGAAAAACCAGACCATCAATGCTGATATCCAATGGCAAGTATTCAATGGCGAAAATGGCGGGACCGGCTCCGCCGCTGTTCGCGACAATATGCACCGGCCGCCCGGGATACCGCTTTTGATAGTGTTGAATCAACTGCGCCAATTCAGCCGCTTTGGCCCGATTCCGCCGCAGCCACATCAGATTCGGCACATACCCCTCGGGAAATGGGATGCCCCAATAAAATATCTGCACCGCACCCGGAACAGCACCAGCCAGAGCGTTGACCATCGCATTGGCAAATGGCCCCACCGCTTCAATTCCCGGCAGCACAAGTGTAAGTCCCTGCTGCCATTCGGCGGTAGTGCTGACGGTGTGAGGAAAAATGCTTCTGCCGCGCATGCGTTGCAACAATAAGCTGGCAAATTCCACCCGCGTCTTGCGGATGTATGCCGATTTCCGGGCTGTACGCGTGAACACTTTCGGCCTGTCCGTCCTGGCATTGTTGAGGTATCGGGCGCCACGGTTATGTGCCGGCCATGATGCAAACAACATTCACTTTCCTTTCTTCAACAAAACCGAAATCTGCCGTGTATTCGCTGAATGGCCTGCTCCGGCTTTGTGGCGTATGACGATCTATTTTAGCCGGTGCGGGGTGCCGCAGTCGGCCCGCTGTGCCGAATAGCCCGTGAACGCCCCACCCGCCGCATGCGGAAAAAAGCGCTGCGGCGCATGCGCGTACATTCCGCGTCATACAACCGCTCGCCCAGCCAGTACAGCCCTTCCCGCAACTGCTGCGGCGACATGTTCCGAGGTTGAAAGTTCACATCAAACAAAGTGCACAAATCCCAGCGCTGCGGTTCGAGAATTCTATTTTCGCGCAACAAGCGGCTGTAAAGCGGGGTTCCGGGAAACGCTGTGAGCACTGTTATCTGCACTTCAAACAGCGGCACTTCCATGGCAAAATCCAGCACGTGCTGAAATATTTCCGGCGTGTGGGTGTCCAACCCGAGGATAAAGCATCCGTTGACGGTAATGCCGTGGCTTTGAATGTTGCGCAGTGCCTGCGTGTAGTGCTGTGCCCAGCGAGCCTTAACATTCCGCCGCATTTCCAGGCCGTCGAGTTCGCATGACGCCGGGCTTTCCAACCCCACAAGAATCTGGCGGCAACCGGCTTTGCGCATCGCATGAAGCAGAACATCGTCCTCGGCCACGGAAATGTCTGTTTCAGTGAACCATTTTATTCTCAGTGGTGTCAGCGCGCGGCATAGGTCCCGTCCCCATGATTTATCCACAAATGTATTGTCATCGGCAAATTCAATAAAGGCATTATGCCGGAGACGTTGAACGGCGCGGATATCCCGCACAATGCCGTCCACAGGACGTTTACGATAATGCCTGGAGAGCATTACCGTCGAAGCGCAGAAATCGCAACGCCATGGGCAGCCGCGGGAAGTCTGCACTGTAAAGCGGTTATAGGGACGGTCTCCCAGCAGATCGTAGCGGGGGATTGGAAGCGTTTGCATGCATACCGGCGGAAAATCGGCGGCGCGGAATATGCGCGGCTTTGCGCCGGCTTGCGCCGAAGCGACCACGGCGGGCCATACCGATTCGCCCTCACCAACAACCACATAATCCGCGTGTTGTGCCGCCTCATCCGGACAGACACTTACATGCAATCCTCCCATCGCCACTTTAACGCCGGCGGCGCGCAAACAATCCGCAACCCTGTAGGCTTCAAATACCTGTGCGGAAAATGTGCTGATCGCAACGAGATCGCAATGATACACCTCCGGCGGAATGCAATGATCCGATTCCGCTTCAAAGTAACGCAAATGGTGCGATGCCGGCGTACAGGCCGCCAATAAAAGCAGCCCGAGACTCGGTAACGATGCAATAACCCTGCTGCGGTCCACAAAACCGGGCAGCGTTAAGCCCAGTTCCAGAAGTCTGCTGTCGTGCGCCCGCACGCCGCTCATGGCCAGAAATCCGATGTTCATAATGCACTCCAGAATGCCAGAGACATTGCCACTGCCAGCATGACAACCGGTAAAACGAAGAGACACTTCAACCCGCTGCGCCATGCGGCAAGCAGACACACCAGCGGCATGGTTATTGAACCGACGGCCAGTGCCACTGCGGCAAGCACTCCTGTCATGCCGGTCGCGTGCGGGCAGAGTGCATATATGACGTTCAGCATACCCAGCGCCATGAACGCAATATGACCAAGACGCAATAAGCGCCGTGGCCATGCGGCGTAGGATCCGAGAAAATCCTCCCGGTGGAAAAACAATCCCAGCAATCCGCCGCTGATCAGGCCCAGCAGCATCAGCGCCCATCCAAGTGCCAAGTTGAGATGATTCATGAACATCGACATCGTAAACACTCCGGTACGGGCGGTGAAAGCCATCGCCAACACATGGGAATAAAACAAATCCCGTGCCAATGTCACATGTGCTGTTATAAATCCATTTAATAACTTGGTTTACGCGTATGATTGGAAATTTATAATGGACAAAAGAACGGCGTTTGACATACATGCAATGAACACTTGATGTACAATCAATGTCTGTATTGTCCGAAAACAGTTTTAACGGGAGCTTCTCTCATGGCATGGTTAAACTCCGATGAACTCCAATTGGCCCGGGCCATTTCGCAACTGACATTCTGCAATCCATTTCTGCCGCAGCGAACGCAATATGAACGCGCTGTTCTTGGTTCGGAATATGTGGCATCGGATAATTCCTGGAACTTCCCCGCCAGCGGGCAGCAGCAGCGCCCCAATGAAATACGCGCGCGGGATAAAGTGGCGGCATTTGTAAACACGCTGCGCGGGCGTCTGACCGGGAAGCTTACGCCCGGCGCGCAGGAGTGGCGATTATATCAGGACGCGGTTGTCCATTATCTTTACTATTCGCTTGAGGTAGATTTTTACCAGGCGCTGGCGGAGGGAAAAACCGGAACCGAATATGCCGGTCTTTACGCGCGCTATCTTGAAAAATTCAATGAACTTATGCGGGTCCCGGCCAAGGGTTGCGCGTGTCAATTCCGGGCGGAGCATCTTTTTGCCTGCTGTTATCAGGTAACGCGTGCGTTTCAGGGAATTTATCGTTCGATAATCGGTCTATCGCCTTGCATGATTGATCTGCGGGCCAAGGTCTGGGAATCCATTTTCACCCATGACATGCGCGCCTACCAACTGGAGTTGTATGACAAAATGGGTGATATCGCCACGCTGATCATCGGAGCCTCCGGAACCGGAAAAGAACGCGTGGCCCAGGCCATTGCCCAGGCTCGCTATCTGCCGTTTTCCGCGGCGAATAAGCGCTTCGCTGATGTGCCGCAGAATCTCTTCTCCACCACCGTTCTCTCGGCTTTTTCCCCGCATCTGGTCGAATCGGAATTATTCGGCCATGCGCGCGGCGCCTTTACCGGTGCTGTTGCGGATCGAAAGGGCCGTTTGGAATTATGCCCGGCGCACGGTTCACTGTTTCTGGATGAAATCGGTGATGCCGATCCGCAGATTCAGGTCAAGCTGCTGCGTGTGCTGCAATACCGCACTTTCGAGCGGGTGGGGGAAAGTGTGCAGCGGCAATTCCGGGGCAAGATTATCGCCGCCACCAACCGTGATCTGGCGCGGGAAATGCGGAGCGGTACATTCCGTGAAGATTTTTATTTTCGCCTGTGTTCGGATGTCATCACTACGCCGTCGCTGCGGCAGCAAATTGCCGAGGCCCCCGAAGGTCTGGGCAATTTAATCAATTTTATTACACAGAAATTCATCACCGGCGAACGTGAGCGCGCGAATCTCAATGCTGATGTCACGCGGTGGATCACGCAGCACCGTGACTATCCGTGGCCGGGAAACTTCCGTGAGCTTGAGCAGTGCGTGAAAAACATGCTGCTGCGGCGCCATTACCACCCTCCGGAACTGACTGAACCGAATACTCAGGCCCACCCGTTACAGCGCATCGGCGAGGGCTTAATGAACGAACAGGAGCTTCTTGAATTTTATACCACGCTGGTTTACCGGAAAGCCGGCACCTACGAAGCCGCCGCCCGCCACCTGGGCATCGACCGACGAACCGTAAAGGCCCGCGTTGGCGGCAATGCTCGCCGATCATAACGCGATGGCGTACACGCCCAAGCGGACGGGTGATAAACAACGGAGCTGATTTGATATCGCAAGGAGGTATTCAGGACAAATGGCTGTGGCCCGGAAATTTCACGTGCTGCTTTCGTGAAGGCCCATGGGCGGATAGAATTTTTTCATGCTGACCCGTGTGACATTAGCGAACGGCGTTGTCGTTTACCAGTCGCGGCTGTTAAATGAAATCGGCGTGATGCATGGCTTTTCCACGCGCATCGGCGGGGTTTCCCCGGCACCATTTGATTCGTTGAATCTCGGCAATCCGTCCGGGGTTGCTGAAATGCGGGATTCCGCGGAAAACATCCAGCATAATTTCGCACGCCTTTTTGCCGGATTGGGTGCAGCCAATGCGCCGATGGCCGTGGTGCATCAGGTACATTCCTGCGCGGTGGCGCTGCTTCGCGCGGAGGATGAAGGGGAATACAGCGAATCTACCGAAGCTGAAATCCAGGATCGATTTTCCGGACAAACACAGGCCGATGCCATCGTTTCGGATGTGGCAACCGCGGTTGTGGTCATCCGCATTGCCGATTGTGCGCCGATTCTTCTGGCTTCGGATGATGGCCGAATCGTCGGTGCCATTCATTGCGGATGGCGCGGGGTGGTATCAGGCGTGGTCACACGCGGCGTTGCTGAAATAAATAATCTGGGAATTAAACCGGACCAAATGCTTGCCGCGATCGGTCCGGCCATCGGCGTGAAATATTTTGAAGTCGGGCCGGAGGTCGCTGACGCATTTGTTTCCGCCGGTCTGGGTTCCACTGTTGAAACGGCTGGATATGCCAAACCCCACATTGATCTCGCGGGTGCCGTCAAAATGCAGTTGCGGCAATGCGGCATAACGCATATTGACGGCGGAAGTCTGTGTACGTATGACAACGCCGTTGATTTTTATTCACATCGACGGGACCGCGGCATAACCGGCCGAATGGCGGCGATCATTCGCGCTGTTAAGCGGTAAGCAGGCGTCATCATGTAAAGATCAGCGGTATCCGTTGGGATTGGCCTGGAACCAGCGCCATGCCGATTCAACAATCTGGTTCAGATCGGTGATTTTGGCTTTCCAGGAAAAATCTTTGGCCATGCGCTCCGGTGATGCGAAAAGTGCCGGCGGGTCGCCCGCCCGGCGGGCGGTTTCACGAGTGGCAATGGTTTTGCCGGTAACCTTCCGGCATGCTTCAATAATTTCCCGCACGCTGTATCCGCGGCCTACGCCGAGGTTGTAAAACAGCCCGCGTCCCGGCTGCAGATTTTCCAGCAGCACCAGGTGGGCATCAACAAGATCCCATACATGTATGTAATCGCGAATACATGTACCATCCGCCGTTGGGTAATCATTGCCGAATATATCCACAGCCGGTCGCTGCCCCAGCGCCACCTGCAGCACAATGGGTATCAGATGGGTTTCGGGCCGATGGTCCTCGCCGATGCTTCCATCCAGAGCCGATCCGGCTACGTTGAAATACCGCGGAGCGGCAAAAGCCAGTCCCTCGGCATGCGCGGTATCTTTCAGGATATGCTCAACCATCAATTTGCTCTGACCATAAGGGCTGATGGGATTTTGCGGCAAATCTTCGGTAATCGGCACGCGCTGCGGTTCACCATACGTGGCACAGGTGCTGGAAAACACCAGCTTTTTTACCCCCGCGAGATTCATCGCATCCAGCATGCTGATCGTATTGGAAACATTGTTGCGGTAGTATTTCCGCGGGTCCTGCACACTTTCACCCACATAAGCGCTGGCGGCAAAGTGCATGACCGCTTCAATTTTATTGGCCTGAAATACCGCGGCCAGAGCCGCCGCATTGGCGCAATCCATAACCACCAGCCGCGCTTTCGGATGAACCGCGGCGCGATGCCCCATGGAAAGATTATCAATGGCAGTGACATTGTGGCCGCGTTCGATAAGAAGTTTCACCGCATGGGAGCCGATATATCCCGCTCCGCCGATTACCGCAATATTCATAATGGACCTTTCAATCGCATATTACACCAGCGGTAGGGTAATAAAGGAGTCGATGATTGTAAAATGCTCCGCCGCCAACAGCCCCACCGCATCGGCCGCATCCGTCGCCGGATCATGCGTTACCCAGCCACCGGCTATGCGGCCGTGGTTCAGGTGCGCACGGTTATTGCATGGCAGAATCTGATTTATTTCAGCAGTGGCCGGATATCAGCCGTGAGTTTAGCCGCCAGATTCGGCGAATAGCCCACGATGATGTGCCGCAAAACACCCCCGCGGTCAATGACAAACTGCGTGGGAATGCCGCTGATGCCAAAGCTCGTGGCCATCGGACTCCAGCCGGGATGTTTGGCGTCAAACAACTGCGGCCAGGACATTTGCGGATGCGCTTTGAGAAACGCCTTGAGTGCCTTTACGCTGTTATCATTGGATACGCTGACAATATCCAGGCCCTTGGAATGATATTTTTTGTACAGGCTTTCCACATGCGGCAGGCTCGCCCGGCATGGCCCGCACCAGGTGGCCCAGAAATCCACCAGAACCACTTTGCCTTTCCAATTGGCAGAGTTAAAGGGTTTGCCGTCGACCTGTGTGCCATCGATGACCATGGGCTTGTCTTTCAGGCTGTCAAGCTTCTTTTCCATGGATTTTTGCGAGTTTTCCTGCTGTTGCAGCGCTAACGCGTAGGGGCCTTTGAGTTCTGTGGTGACAATTTTCTTGATACGCGCCTGAATGGTCGGTGCCACCGGCCCGGATTGCAGAAATCCAAGCAGCACCGCAGTCAGATCATCGTTGGCAGGCTCCTGCTTAACAAGTTGCTGAACCTGATCAAGTATTTTGGACTCGCTGGCGCTATTGGTTCCGCTCTGATGCCACTGCACCTCCAGATCCGCAAGTTTCGCGGCAAAGGCTACTTTGGGGTTGTGGCTTTTTTGTCCCGCCGCAATGGCTTTCGTGGCGCTTTGATCACCCAGCAATTCCATCAAGGCCAGTTCATGATATTTTACATCCCGGATCATGCCCGCGGCCTGAGGATACTGCTTAATAAACGCATCAAACTTATCGATGATGATCTGCATATGCGGAAGAATTTTCGGTGCCAGCTTGGCCCGCAGGGCCGGGTCGGCAATCACATCGCCTAAACCGTTGTTGCCCAGAATCGCTTTCATTTTCATGCTCTGAGCATTCATGGCGTCCTGAAGCGATTGCATCGCTTTTTCCATGCCTTTTGCGGCGGGCGCGGTTTGCGCCGTTGTCTGTGCCGCCGCTTGATTGATATGCGACAAATTGGCCAATGTCAGAAATAAACCACCCGCCACTGCGGCCGCAACCAGACGGGTCAACCACGTTTTCTTGTTCTTCGAATTCACCACGAACACTCCAATTTTTGCGCTGCGAAATACCGCCCGGAACGCCGGAAAGATTCACAACTCCACCAACATAACGCTAGACGCCAGAAGCCGCCAAGTCAATCCCACCGTAACCCTTCAACGGCCCCACGTTTGGCCGTGAGCCATTTCCGCCCCGGCCCACAGTTAGATACGTTGCCGCCGAGGGAGATTGCTTTCGGAAATAATCTGGTATTGCGAACTGGCGATACATTACTGTTTGCAGTCAGTGGAGCAACCCCGGCATTTTGCGGACCAATGGTACGGCCGATTGCGTCAAGACTACCCCATCGCCACGGTATGCCTGTGCGATCGGCAATTACCCCCACACCCCCGCAATTCCCGCGTACACACCGACGAGGGATGTTAACAGCACCACAAAACCTACCACCCACGCATACGGCCCCTTAAGCCGCCAGGGATCGGGCAAGGCCTTTCTTGCCAGCAGAAACAGCAATCCCAATACAATCGGCAGAAGCAGCGCGTTCATGACTTCTACCCCCACCGTCAATCGCACCAGATTCACACCAGATAGTACGATTCCCGCGCCAATCAGCAGGCAGGTTAAATAAACGCCATAAAACCATGGCGCTTCAAACGGATGATGCGCCAGTGATCGTTTATATCCAGCCACTTCACCCAATCCCCATGCGGCGGTTAACGATACCACGATCGTTGCCACCATCGCGGCTCCCAACATTCCCAGAGCGAAGACCACCCGACCCCAGGAATGACCCAGTACCGGCGTTAATGCCGTCGCAATTTGTTGTACGTTATCAAGTGAAACACGCGAATGATTGCGACCGATACTTGCCGCCGTGAATATCAGCACCGCCGCCATGATGACCTGCGTTACCACCGCTCCAATGGCTGTATCGAGCCGGGCGGGTTTAAGATGGGTAATATTCAGGCCTTTATCAATTACCGCTGATTGTTGATAAAAAACCATCCACGGCATAATCACCGCGCCAACATTGCCGGCAATTAAAAACAGATAGGCTGGATTGTGAATTTCCTGACTGCGAACGGCCGCGAGCATGGCCGCGGGTGATGGATGACAAGCCAGCGCTACCCCGATGAATGCCAATTCAAACAAGCCGATGAACAGGGCGATAACTTCGACCTGCCGATAGCTGCCGGTTCCCACTACCACCACCAGGAAAACTATGGTCATGCCGATGCTGATCCATGGCGAAATACCGAACAGTCGCCCCACCCCTTCAATACCGGCAAATTCTGTCAATAATGCGCCAATGCACGAAACCATTAAAGTGGAAACCGACAGCCACGCCCACGCTTTACCAAACGACGCGGAAATCAGCTCGCCGTGTCCCTTCTGCGTTACCAGCCCGAGGCGAACCGTAAGCTCCTGCACAATGTAAAGGATCGGTACGAGGATTAATTGAAGCAGCACCAGGCTATAGCCAAATTGCGCCCCGCTTTGCGCAGCGGTAATTACGCTGCCGGCATCCGTATCCGCCAGCATCACCACCAGGCCCGGGCCAGCTACCACCAGCAACATCTTCCATAAGGGTAATTTGGACGGGCGTTTCAACAATGGGGCGACCATGGAATTCTGCTGTTCCGGCAACCTTGCCTGAGTAACAGCAGGAGGTTTTTCATGTTGAGCGGGCATGTCACGCGCCTTTATTTATCCATTCCATGCTCTCGCATGCCATCGCCCGAACCCGAAAAAGGATCAACTTCACCAAACGCGCTCCTGGTCCGCAGCTATGAAGACCAAGAGCATGAACATTACAATACTTGAGACACAGTTTCAACTTCCAAGCCTAAATATAAAATTCGTGAATATGGCAAATATTCGATCATGCTCGAATATTCCGCAATTATGCGGCAATATCCGCAGCAAACCGCCTGCGTTCAACAACGTTGGACTATACTCATATATTTCGTTTTTACGGATTTCATGGATTTAGTTGCTGAATTGACCTTCGCGCACTTCACAGAGTAATCCGCACCATCCCGTTGCGGTAGCAATCCGAGCATGGGGACTTCCAGGGCACCCCTGCGGTTTACAGCGGCTTGATTGCATTTGCCGCCACGCACTTGTAATGGCTCCAGCGTCACCGGGTTTTGCGCAGGTCTTGCCAGTCGGGAAAAAGTGTCCAATTAATTTTTGCCGATGAATTGCCTTACAGAACCTGGCTTACATTTTCAGAACGCTGCACCCATTGTCGGATCAAGATATTGCATCAACGCGGTCATTCAAGCGACATGGCGGCATGTAAACAACCCTCGCATAAAGAACCCATCACGCAAGTGCAATTAACACTTTCACGCATCGGGACTTCCATTGCGAATGCAATCTGCCAGTTTGTCCGGCGGGATGTGATGCCCTTGGATTATTTTCGGCACGTTGCCGGTTTTTGCGGTGCGCGAATGATCAGAAGGTCCACGGAGCCATTCGAGGTGTTATTGCTGAGGCGATAGCGAAATCCGCGTGGCCCATGAACTTTCCAGCTCCCCAGAGCCGCGGGATGAATCAATGTATGATAGTGAATCAGATGCCACTGACCGGGCACCGGTGATCCACGAAGCAGGATCGTATTATTGGCGCTTAATATCCAGCTTTCGTCAATGGTCATTGAACTGTGAAGTTGGTGCGCAAAATAAAAATCAAAACGCGCGGTTTTGCCGTTCATATCCAATCCGGCGGCCAGCGTTAATTTTCCGATTGTCGGTGAAAATGCTTTGCCCCTGTCAATCAATGCTCCGCCGCCGGTGATGGAGCCTCCATTGCCGGTGAGCATCACCTGACCATTAACAACGCCGTTACCGGCAATCCCGCCGCGTATGCCATGGGGTTGCAGTCCATTGCGGCGGCTGGGTGTCCCGTTGAGCATAATCGGCCCGGATCCGGTGCTGCCGCCACCGGCCAACAGCAATGTCGCGCCGCCAGTGATGCGTATGCCCCCCTTCCAACCGGCATTATCGCTTTTGATTTCATCGTAACCGCCTGCGTTGCTGAACAGAAATCCGTTGAGATCGCCTTCCGGCGTTCCTGGCGCATCGGTCACCGTACCGGCAATGATAACATTGCCCGGCGCTTTGCTGTAATGGCTGTCCCACACGGCGATCAGATCATTAAAACCGCACCGCACAACCTGGCTCTGGCTGTCATTGAACGTCACCGGGCCGTTGAGAACCACATTTCCCGGGCCGGTGTAAATGCTGTTGGTGGCGGCATTCGCCGCGATGCCCATGGTCCCGAAAAATTCTGTGGGTGCATCAATCGTTAATGTGTGAATACTGTTATTGCAAACAGGATCCCGGCAGGTCTGGAACCGCAGGGTGCCGGGGCCGTGGAGAGTAACCGCCGGTACGCGCGCATCCTGAAGAACAATCCGCGCAACATTGGTAACGTATCTGCCGCCGGCGATTTCATCAAACGCGGAATCGCTGGTGTTTTGTGATGCGTCGGTGAACATGGCGGTATCGCCGGGTTGCCAGGCTGAACCGCTGATCCAGTTGGCGGCATTGCTCCAGTTGCCTTTCGCACCCGCCCCGGTCCAGACCGCGATGGAAGCATTATCCGTGGCACCTGACCGATGCGCTTGCGCGGGAATAAGAAATCCTTCAACATACGCAAGGTTGCCATTGGCAACATCTTTATCAACCGGTCCGGTACGCGGCGCAATACCACTGATTTTTCCGGCCGCGGCCTGTCCATATTGCCAGAAATTCCAGTGCTGAAACGGAAATATCATCGGTACGCCGAGCTGAGGGTCAGCGCCGGTAACATCAGCCATCCAAACATTACGATCCGCGATGCTGCGATTCAGGTAGTTGGCGGCATAGTTGGTGTAGGTATAAATGATGGGTGTTACACCCGTTGTGCGATAAACATCGTTGAGAAAATCGTTCACCCAGGCTGATGTTGCGCGGTTTCCCTCAACCTCAATATCCAATACCGGCCGCAGATAACCCGCGGTCATATACGCACCGGCGGTGGAAACAAACAGATCCGCCTCCGCCCGGGCGCCGGCGGCGCCGGAATCCTTTTCAGGATGGCCGAAATGATAGACTCCGATCAGCACCCCCGCCGCGGTCGCCCCGGCAACATTTGCGGCAAGGTGAGGATCGGTGTAATTCATATAGTGTAAACTTCCCTCCGTGGCCTTGGTCCAGGCGAATGCCACGCCATCGCCCGCAACGCCTTTCCAATCAATGGTGTGTTGATAACTGGATACATCGATGCCGGCCGTGCGCGGCGGCGATTTCGGGATGGTGGTGCCGATACTTCCAATAGAGCACCCCGCAAGCGCCGCGATGCAAGATAGTATTACAGCACCGGTGAGAAGAAGACTCATTCGGCGAATGGCAGACATTTGGCAACCCTTCACGGCCTTTCGGCCAATCATGCCGGCGGCAAATCTGATTGACTTTCAAAGTTTACCGCCACAAATAGCAAACGCCAATCCATTTCGCCCTCCAGCACCGCACCAACGCCCTGCGCCCCAGCCACCCCCTATCCGCGTCATCCGTCCGCGGTCGTCTTTCCTCACCGACGTAATACGGACGTAAAAAACCGCTCCGGCGCGCACGGGGTAAACATACTGCGCGGATAGCCCGGATAGTTCACCACAGCAACGCGATTACGGTAATTGGTCAGTATTGGTCAGTATAGTCAGTAAGCATCGTTGCTTGAAATCCTCCGTCCACCTCTGTTTCCTCCCTGTGAATAAAAACGTGTTTCACCACACAGGCACGAGAACAGTATTGGTCAGTATTTACAGTTTGGTTCAGTATTGGCAGTAGATTCAGTATTAATCAGTAGATTCAGCACCTGTCCCGTGTGCCGGGATTCATTGGCCATTGGATTGTGCAACGGCACAAAGAGTGAATGCTTACCCGAATACTTCTTTGCGTCCATTCGCAGCTTTGCGGTTGGCTGTGGCAAAACACGGTCATCCCCAGTTCCGCCACTACCTCATTCGAGGCTCCAGCTTCTGAATTCCAGGTTCCATCCCGGTGCGCCGGGACAGGTTCTGAATCATGATCCCCAGATTACGCAGAGTTGTAAACCACGGGGGTAGCCGCAGAGTACACCGAGATTATCACCGCAAAGGCGCAAAGAACGCAAAGCCACGAAGCGAATGGCGGGGTGGCACATCCCGATTGCTGTTGAGTCCCTATGGGCATCGGGATAAACATCGGCGGAGGAGGTAGGGACTACAGATTATTATTGCGTCCGCGTGTGGTTCTGGATTTTTTTCCCGCATTGCCGGATTGAATTGGCATCACTGGGCACAGCCGCAACACGGAGGTTCCGTCCGAGCGGTACGAATCATAGACCGCCGATTGGTTGGACAAGATGTTTCGATTATTGGGGGGACTTGACCTCCCGGTTGCAGCGGCTTGCAAGTGAGGGAAGCTGGAAACTCGCTCGCTATGGCTGCCGTTGGGGCTAAAATCCATCTTTTTCGCTCTTGAGTTCCCGCAGCAGGTGGCGGATCGCATTCTGATCAGCGGGGGTCGTGGTCACCACCATGGAGTGGTGAAAAAATCTCAGGCTTCCAACCATACCGCCGTTGTCAATCCACGAATTTCGGTCAATGGTGTTTTCTATTACCTGCCTCAAGCGAGCCTCTGGTGAGGTGCCGGCTTTTCCGGTGCCGGAGCGGTGGGCAATGAGAGCTTGGACATTGTATACGAAGGTAACGTTTCGAATTGCGTTACTGCGTGTGGTTATCAAAAGCACCCCCTTATGCAGATTCCAGGCGAGCGGTGCGCTCGAGTTTCCAACGGTTTTTAGCAGCGTGTCCAGAGCCACGCGGATGGACACCGGTCGCGTGAAGTGCAGGGTCACGGGGGTATTCGCGATAACACCGGCATTCATGAGCGCCTGGGTTTGAAAACAGACATTGATGTCAGCCCGTGCGGCCAGGGCAGCGACCGCTTTGTTGAACGGTGTATGGTGGAAATTAAGCAACACAGGCCGCGCCATCCGAAGCCGCGCATTGGCGCTGGTAGCCACAGTTGGGGTTGCGGCGCAACCGGTCAGAACGGTGATACCAACAATGCTGCTGGCTAACAGGTACCTGGCTGAAATCAGATGCATGGGTTTCATGTTTGACCCCTTTACTGTGGTGCCGCCACCTCTGAATCTTAGGAAACACTCTCAGATACAAGGATCATGGTATTGCCGTGAGCCGGGGGTGTCAAACCCGATCGCGGGAGAAGTGTAGCCAAGGGCCTGTGACAGATGCCGCACGGCCTTCATAGCCCCGATCGTTGGCTTTCTAACTCTGCCGTTACCGGCATCATCTGCCAAAGCCATGCTCCAATCCAGCTCGGCATCGCATACACCCGCCGCACAGGGAAGCACCGCACATCCGTCACTGATTATTGCTCATTGGTCACTGGTCAGTGAGGTTCCCTCTGCTTCCTCCTTGTGAACAAAAACGCTTTTCACCACAACGACACAAAGACACGAAGAGTATTTAATTACCTGACCACTTCTTTGCGTTTTTTTGCTTCTTTTGCGGTTGGTAATCTTTTCCCGGCTCTTCCAGCTTCCAGGTTCCGGGTTCCAGGTTCCATCCCGATGTGCCGGGACATGTGCGATTCAGTAATCGCTGTTCCGTAACACCCTCCCCCCACCTCTGCTTCCTCCTTGTGAACAAAAAATGTTTTTCACCACAACGACACAAAGACACGAAGAGTATTTAATTACCTGAACAATTCATTGCGTCCTTTCGTTTCTTTGCGGTTGGTTTTTTCTTTCGTCTCTTCTAGCTTCCAGATTCAACGCCAGATCGCCGGGAGTCATTGTTAATTGCTCTTCCCCGTATCCGCGTGATCCGCTTGGAGAGTTTACCCCGTGCGCGCCGGGGCGGTCCGTTCAACAAGATTTCCCGGTAAGCTCGGGCACCGGATCGATAATTCAATTCTTGCAGTGTAATTTCCACCGCCATGAGGCCAACTGGCGTCACCACTGATTGCACGGATTTAACGGATAACGTGCGAACCATGTCCCCTGAGAAACCTTTCTCGTATCCGCGTCATCCGCTTAGAGAGTTTACCCCGTGCGCGCCGGGGCGGTCCATCCTATCCTGCCAGGAAGCTAATCCGATTCGCCACCGCAGATTCCCGCCGCACAGGGAAGCCCTGAACAGCTGTCACTAAGTATTGCTCATCGCTCATTGGCCATTGCTCTCCGGCGCTCCAGGGGAAACTTCTGATCGTTGATTGTGACTCATTGGCTGTTTTCTCAGGGTGTTCGCAAGCAATCACATTTATGTTGCGGAAGCTGCCACAGGCCCTGTGGCCGAGAAGTAGAAATATCACCCTGTTAACCGAAATAGAAATGCCACCCTGACATCGATACTCCGGTCGCGTGGCACCTCGGCGCAGGCGCAGCCCCGGCCCGCCGACGCTGTGCTGCGGCGGTTCCCGGCGAAGAGGATCATCGCTCGCAAACGATGAGGATTTTATTAAATGACATTATCAGAATTTTAGCCGTGCGCTTGTAACAATTAAAAATCAGCCCAATAACATTCCGGCATGATTGTCCGCACCGTTGTACGGGCAAAGGTGAAGCTGTTTTCTTTTAAGGAGATTCTCATGAACAACTTGTTTCAATCGGTGTTTTCCAGACGGCCGAACAGGCCGGCACTTGTGGCGTTGGCGGCGGCGTCGCTGAGTTTGGGTCTGACGGCACAGAGCAGTTTCGGCCAGGCCTTTACCGCCGGTGATGTTGTGGTAAGCCAACTGAATTATGTTGGAGCAGATCCCACCAACGCTGTGGTGCAGGGAATCGTCAACGGCGATCTGACCGCGGGGTTATCAGGTAATACGTTTGCCGATATTTTTAACAATCCCAATATTCCCGGCGTGCAGGGGACGGAAACGCTGAACGAATACAGCACGGCCAATGTTGAATCCAATGCCGCCGTTGCCAATCTGCAAAGCACCATGAATTTACCTGCGCCATCCGCCGCGGATACCGGAGCGGGTCTTACCGGCAGTTTCAGTTCCAAATCGGAAGGTGCGCTGATGACCTCGACCAATGGTCAGTATCTGACCATTATGGGATATCAGGCTCCCGCCGGTGCCATAGGCGTTTCCAATTCCTATACTCCCGGCGCGATTCCCAGTCCGTTTCCATCCAATGCCACAAGCAACGTGCTCTACAACCGCGTGGTTGAAGAAGTTGGATCCAATGGATCATACCAGGATGGCGCCGTTCTCAACGACGCGTACAGCGGTGATAACGCCCGCGCCGCGATAAGTTCCACTGGTCAGCAATTTTATACCGTTGGTAATGCGGATGGGGGCTATACCAATACCGTGCAAAGCCTTGGTGCCCGCTATTCCACGCTTGGTGCCACCACATCCACACTATTGGGAACCTATAACCCCACACCGGATAAGTACGACAATTTCCGGGCGGTGCAGATTTTTAATAACACGCTTTATGTGGCCAAGGGAAGCGGCGGCAAGGGGATCGACGGCATTTTCCAGGTTGGAAATGCCGGCACACTTCCCACTACCGCCGGCAACAGCATTACCGCATTGCCCGGTTTAACTTTCACGGCCAAAACCAGCAGTTTTCATCCGTTCGGCTTTTTCTTCGCAAACCCCAACACGCTGTATATCGCGGATGAGGGTAAACCCACCGCTCCCACCACCAATGGGCCCGGGACAATCACCAATTCCACCGAGGCCGGGTTGCAGAAGTGGTCATTTGACGCCAGTACCAAGCAGTGGATGCTGGATTATGTGATGACCAACGGATTGGATTTGAATGTGCTCAAACCGGTTTCCGGTTATACGTACACCGACAGTTCGGGCAAAACCGAAACGGTCTATTCCGCCGTTACCGGGCTACGCAATATGACCGGCGTGGTGAATTCCGACGGCACCGTAACGATCTACGCGATCACGGGCAATACCAGCATTATTTCCGGCGGCGAACCTGACCCCACGAGTCTGGTTTCGATTACGGATCCATTAAGCGCGATGTCGCTATCGACCAGTGGCAGCTACGACACATTCTCAACTCTGGCCACGAGTTCGGTGGGAAATGTGTTTCGCGGTGTCGCCATGGCACCCGACGTACCGATCAGCAGCGTACCGGATCCCGCCGTTCTGGCATTATTGAGCCTCGGAGCCGCGGGGGCGCTGGTTCTGCGCCGCCGGGCGGCACGGTGACTGGATTGGCTTTGAATCGGGAATCAGCCGGGCCTGTGTTTCACCGCTGCATGAAGCACAGGCCCTCTTTCATTAAATAACTCTCACCGTCATGGCCTGGATCGCGCTGGTAATCGCCAGCGAAATAACAGCGCCCATCGCACCGGCATATTCCGAAATGCTGCGACCGGATAAGCCACAGAAGGGACACGAGCCGGACAGGCGGATATTGCCGGAACCGGGGGGGCGGTGGAATGTACCGGGTTACCGCGTTTATTCAGCGGCGCTCACTTTGGGGCGTTTAGCCCGCACGGATTTCTTTTTGGCCGGTGTGCCGTCCGACGTTTTGCCCGCCGCTTCTTCGGCATTGGCTGATTTGCGGGCCGCACCGGCATTCTCGCCGGCCTTGGCAAGAATATCCGCCGGGGGCCATTGGCCTTCGCTGTTGAGTTTCAGGAACTCATCGAGTCGTTCGGCGGGCAGTGTCATGCGGCATTTGGGATAACCGGAGCAACTGATAAAATCACCGCGTTTGCCGGACCGCACCACCAGTTCCTTTTTATTGCACCGGGGGCACTTGAGGCCGGTTGGCCTTGGCGGCGGCTTGGGCGGCAAGGGCAAACCGGTCTTGCGGTCCACCTGCTGCAATGTTTTACACTCCGGATAACCCGAACAACCGAGGAATGGCCCAAAGCGGCCCATGCGCTTAATCATGGGTTTGCCGCAGTTGGGACATTTGAATTCAGTTACCTCCAACTGCACCGGCTTGCCTTCCCGATCCACATTCATGGCACCATCGCAGTCCGGATACCGGGAGCATGAAAGAAACATTTTGCCGCGCTTGGAAAGGCGATACGCCATCATGGCACCACACTTCGGACATTTGTATTCCGAAGGGGTGGCTTCAGCCCGGGCATGGGTCATGCGGGTTTCGGCGGTGGCTAAATCCTTGGCCAGCGGTTCATAAAATTCGCGCACCACTTCCACCCAGTTTTTGTGCGCATCTTCCACACCGTCAAGTTCTTCCTCAATGCGGCGGGTGAACCCCAATTCCATTAAATCGGGAAATCCTTCAATGAGCTTTTCCGTAACTTTTATGCCCAGATCAGAGGCAAAAAATCTCCGATCACGCAGCAAAACATAGTTCCGATCCTGAATGGTTTGAATAATTGAGGCGTAGGTGCTGGGCCGGCCAATGCCTTCCGTTTCCAGGGCCTTGACCAGACTGGCTTCGGTGAACCGCGGCGGCGGACTGGTAAAATGCTGCGTGGGCGTAAGATCCAGCGGCGCGACGCGCTGCTGCTGGGCCAAGGCCGGCAATACCTGATCGTCATTGCGCGACCAGACCCCCGCCACACGGGTATAGCCGTCGAATTTCAACGATCGCCCGGTGGCCTTAAACAGGGGCAGACGTGCGGCGTCAACGACCGGATTGCCCGCCGGCCGGCATTCAATGAGGGCCTCGGTAACCAGCCATTGCGCGGGTGTCATCTGACAGGCGATAAACCGTTTCCAGATTAAATCATACAAACGGAATTGCTCTTCGCTTAAAGCCATGCGCACATCGGCAGGCGTTAAAGTGGCATCGGTCGGGCGGATGGCTTCATGGGCTTCCTGTGCGCCGGCACGCGATGAATACACGTTCGGCTTTTCCGGCAGATAGGCGGCACCAAAAGTGCTTTCAATAAATCCGCGGGCCATTTTCAGCGCGTCGGCACTGAGATTCTGGGAATCGGTACGCATGTAGGTTATTAACCCCACCGCACCCTGACCGGGCAGGTCCACACCTTCATATAACTGCTGTGCTATGCGCATGGTGCGCTGGGCACCAAAGCCAAGCTGATTGCTGGCCGCCTGCTGCAACGTGCTGGTACTGAAAGGCCCCGGCGGACGGGACACGGACGGCTTGGTAATTAATGATCGCACGCGATATTCCGGCGCACCGGGTCCCGCCGCTGGAACCATACCGGAAACAGTCGTGAGCTTCTGGGCCGGCCCTTTATTGGGAATACCCCGCGGGCCATTGCTGCCGTCGTTATCGACGGTTGTAACTTCCACTTGCCGCAGGCCCACCGCCACCGCGGCTCTTTGCGCGTCGGCAAGATTTTTGGGGTCAAATTTTTTACCGTCAAATTCCACCAGCAGCGCTCTGAAGGCCTGATTGTCCGTCAACCACTGGCGTTTCTCGGCACCCGACGGACCGCTGGCCGGGGCGGAATCGGTTCCATCATCGGTATCGTCCTCATCGGGCACGGATAAAAATTCGCGCCACTGCCGTGCCAGCGCGTCCGCCGCTTTCAGTTCGGTGGTAAATACAGCCTGGAGTTTCCAATATTCGTCCGGAACAAAGGCATTGATTTCCCGTTCACGATCCACAATGAGTTTGACCGCAACGCTTTGCACGCGTCCGGCGGACAAACCCCGGGCCACTTTTTTCCAGAGCAGCGGAGAAACTTTATAACCAACCAATCGGTCCAGAATGCGCCGGGCCTGCTGGGCGTTGACTTTGTCCAGATTAATCAACCGCGGATGTTCAAACGCTTTGAGAATGGCGGCTTTGGTAATTTCGTTAAACACCACTCGCTTGACACCACGTTCATCAAGATTCAGCGCCTGGCTTAAATGCCACGCAATGGCCTCTCCTTCGCGGTCCAAGTCGGTTGCCAGATATACGTCATCCACACCCCGTACCACAGATTTTAATTCACTGATGAGTTTTCGGCGGCTGGAAAGCACTTCATACGTGGGTTCAAATTCCTTCTCGATATCCACGCCGATGCCTTTTTCCGGTAAATCGCGCACATGCCCCATTGACGCTTTAACCGTGTAGGAAGCACCGAGATACTTGTTAATCGTTTTGGCCTTCGCCGGAGATTCAACAATCACCAGCGCCAAACCGGTTTTTTTTATTGCTTTTGCCACTCGTCGTTTCCAATCCTTAAGAGTTCCTGTGTTGATCGACCTGGCGTCGATTCCTTAATTAAAGAGTACGGACTTTATCCTGGCCGCACCGCAATCCCATCGTGCAACTTCGGCTTTCCGAAGGCTTTGCGTCCAATATTTATCACAAGCAACTGTAAGAAAGCAAATTAATTCGCTTTCACAAAGATTCCTTTACCCATCAATTGCAGCCCCCGGTCCAGGTGCCAAACCGGTACATAAGTGATGGAAAGACAGCACTTTACAACACGCCGGCATGGTGCTTGATCAATGGCTTTATACTACGGATATGCCATCTTCACCCATTTTTTACCCGGCTAAAACATAACATTATCACCGCAGGTTCACAATATGGTACATGAAATTCTTCAGCGTGGCCTCCGGGGTGCTTTTATCGGATGCTCCATAATATCTTGAAATATTGATCTTTTTGGCACATTTTTTGCACCAAAATCTGCCGATGTGAAATGAAGGTTTTGGTTTTTTTTACACCAAGGTGTATGAACGTGCGTATAGTTCTATAGAGACCCGCAGATTGCCCGTTGTGAACGGGCGAGGAGGCTTTATGAATGGCTCACATGCCCCCGCCATCCTGGATTTAAACACTCAAGCTGACCTGTTCAGCCCCAATGGCCTGTATCGTCTGCAGAATTCAGATGCAATTGCGGCGAACCTTAAACGCTTGTTCGGCTATTTACGCTCCATCCGCTGCGCGGTGGTCAGCACCCGGTTGCATCACGCCGTTATGCCGGATCGTTCGGCTCCCCATGCCGTTTGCACTCCCGGCACGCCGGGCTACAACAAGCTGTCGTTTACGTTGCTGCCGCAGTACACTGAAATGCCCACCGACTGCGGCACGGATCTGCCCGTGCAGGCGTTCCATGATGCTCAGCAGTATATTTTCGATCTCCCGGATGCCAATCCGTTTGATTCGCCCAGACTGGATCGGCTTTTATCCGAAGCGGAAACCAATACATGGATGATTATTGGGGGACCGCTGGAGTCTTCCGTGCGTATGGCGGTCATGGGACTCTTGCAGCGGCGCAAGAATGTGGCCATTGTTAAAGATTGCATGGGCCAACGCGATCCTTATGAAGCTGAAATGGCCATGCGCCAAATTGAAAGCAAGAATATTGACTGGCTGACCGTGGATGAAGTCATCGAACGCTGCAGCCGCAAACCGGTCCGGCGATCACGGTTACTGGCCCGCGTGGCGCATCGCACACGCGGCACGCCCACCACGCCAACACCCAACTACCGCGGGCGGTCCAAAACCTTGACCAATCCCTACCGCCTCCGGGATTAGGTAACTGCGATTGCGGTCATTTACCCGGTCGATCCACAACGCATCACGGCGGCAGGATGACGATCTTGTTCCCCGATGGATCATGTAAAGTGAGGTTTGAATCAGGCGGCTGCGCCGCTTTGTTTTCCAGCTTCGCGGCGGCTTGAATGCGACTGAATAATTCAACGTCCGGAACGTGAATAATCACCTGACTTAATCCCTGTGATCCGGCAGGTGCCGCCGGCCGACCCAGACTTTCCCAGGTATTTATACCAATATGATGGTGATACCCCTGAAACGAAAGAAAACTTGCCGATTGGCCAAATCGCAACATTAAATCCATTCCCAGTACGGTGCGGTAAAACGCCTCGGCCGCTGATAAATCCGACACCCGCAGATGCACATGCCCCATGGCTGTCCCCGCAGGAAGCCCCTGCCAGGCCGATTCCCGCAAGGATCGCTCGGACATCAATCCTGTGAAGTCCAATGGATCGCTGGCCATACGTAACCGGCCATTTTCATGTGGCCACTGTTCGCGCGGGCGGTCCCGATATATCTCGATGCCATTGCCTTCAGGATCCGCCAGGTACAATGCCTCACTGACCAGATGATCTGCCGCACCCTGCAAAGGCACACGTGTTTCCATCAGATGTTGCAACTGCCGGGCCAAAGCAGCGCGTGATGGCAGCAGAATCGCAAAATGATATAAACCGGTGGTGCGCCCCGGATGTGATGCCTGCGGATTTTCGTTGAGTGTCAACAGGCAGCGATCTTCGACCCCCATGTTTGCGGTATTGCCGGAGCGATCCAGTAATTTTAAGCCAATGTTCTGCTGATAATACGCCACCATCGCGGAAAGATTCCGCACCGTAAGCCCAACGGGTCCAAATATGGATTGATTACTGAATGTCATGAAAGCTCCAAACCATACGGTTTATATATAAACCATATATGGATATTGTATGCCTGGTTCGCGCATAATCAAGCATTGTTGCACCGCCAGCGCGGGTGGCCATAATGCCAAGCGCCAAACTCCTGCGACCGAAAACGCCGGGTTGCCCCACCAACCAAAATGATCAAGACGTCACGAAGATTCCGTGAGATATGCATCCGGGCGCGTAGAAAAAAAGCCAAGACCGGCGGCTTCTTATTCGATTTGCGTACCGCATCCGATCACAATGAATTGTTTCACGATGGTTGTTGAAAAATCAAGCGACAGGCTATCAAACCGAAGCGCGGGGACGCCTGACGCTTTTGCGGGCCGCGTGCAGCATGTTCAACCGCACGGCATTTCCAGCCGCCGAAAATTCCGTTCCAATTGGCTGATTGCCACAGTTACGCCGGCCATCCCGGCGGCGATTGGAATGGAAACCTGTGACCAGTTACCCGCGTCGCAACGTGTCACCTGCCCGAATCACTGCGATGTTTACGCCGCAGCAATGGCATCGCGGCCAATGCCGACAATATAATCAGCAGTGCGGCCGGCTCGGGAACGGCCACAAAATTATAAGCCAGAGCGTACGAGTCGGTTTTACTGGCCCAGGATGCACCACCGCCATTGTCCAACACTTCCAGACGATAGGTTCCGGGCATGAGGTTTAAGGTGTAAATCTGCTGCACGTTATCCACCGTGCTGGCGCTGGATGCCACCAGCGTGCCGGCCGCGTTATACAACATCAGATCCAGATTATTGAGCGTTTCGTGGTATGTTACACCCGAATTTCTTGAAACAATCTGCTGCACCTGCGCATTCCACACCAGCGTGCTGGTGAGATCATAAGCCTGATTGCCGGCGCTTAAATTAAAAATGTAATCGGCGGTATTGCTGGTTCCACTGGTAATGGCGGAAAAATCCCAGCCTTCATTTTGCGCTATGGCCTTGGTCGCCGCCGCGGTGCGCCCGGCCAGCAGATTCACATACGAATTTCCAAGATTTACAATTCCCGCGCCATACCGTGGATCCAGCGGGGTGGTGGCATTGGCCACCGGCGCAAGATAGGTATACGTGTCATTGGTGCCGGTATAATTGTTGGTCCAACCCACGGGTTTTACCGCGCCATTGAGCAACAATGCCTTGACCGTGCGCGGATCCGTGGCCGCATTGACATACGCGGTTTGCGTTAAACCATCATTGTTGGAATAGCCATCGGCCGCCGTTCCCGCCTGCACCATCGCCGCCGCCGCACCGGAAACAATTGGCGTGGAGTAACTGGTATAACCAGCCTGGGCGACAATATCCGGTTTGGATCGGCCATCATTGGTGGGACCTAAACCCGTGGCCGAGGAGGAATAGGGATATGCCCCGACCGCGATGGAATTATATGCTGTGGCCGGCGGATTGATCTGGCTTGGCGTAGTGGTATACGTGGCCGAGCCATCACCCACAGCCGATACAAATATAGTACCATTGTTGTTCGTGTAATTATCATAAGCCGCGTTAACAGCCGCAATCCATGAATCATAACTTGCGGCACTGATGCTGCTACTACCGCTGGTTTTATCCGTATAACTCTGATTAACGACTTTTACATTTGCCAGGTCGATGGTCTGCGAGCCATTTGCTGTCGGACTGACATAGCTGGTGTGTTGGACATTAAAAGCCGGCGCGGTGGTGGTAGCACCCGTAATACCCAGAAAATACCCTTGAAATACCCCGGCATCAATATTGTCAACGCTGGAAACGCCCGTGGCGTAACTGCCGGATCCGTAAAAATAGCCGGCAACGGTATTGGCATGGATGGATATTGAATCGGTGTATGTCGTTGAGGTCGTACCGCTGCTGATGCTGTAGGAATAACCGGCGGTGGAAGAAATATATCCGTTGAAATCCATGTATGTCAGCGGAATGGTAGAGCTGGCCGCTTCAAATTGATCGTTGGTTGTTGCCCCCCCCTGCACATTGGCTTCCACCTGCGCCACCGCCACGCCCGTAGCGTTGGGAAGCGTTGTGGTTGCATCGGCGGTCATTGGCACGAATGCCAAGGTCGAAATACATGCTGCCGACGCCAGTAAGATGCAGCGATTCATTCGCGCCGCCAAAACCGGCAAGCCGGCGACAACATGTTCGGTTCGAGTTGTATCTCGGTTCATCAGCATCTCCATCCAGGTATGGTCCGATTCATTCAGTACGATATTTGATTACCACCCGGTACAACAAATACCCGGCGGCCCGCGCAGAAAATCCGCCGGGAAAAAATAAGATTAAACGATCCGACAACAATAGTCAAATTTATACACAAATACGAATATATGCTGGGCCTGTGGCAGCTTCCGCAACATGGATGTGATTGCTTGCGAACACCATGAGAAAACAGCCAATGAGTAATGAAGTCCGGCGCACCGGCGAACAACGAGTAACGGGGAATTTGTTTTGTGGGTGCGGCGGTTATCTGCGATGGCGAATCGGATTGGCTTCCTGGCAGGATGACGTCGACCGCCCCGGCGCGCACGGGGTAAACTCTCTAAGCGGACTGCGCGGATACGAGAAAGGTTTCTCAGGGGGCATGGTTCGCACGTTATCCGTTAAATCCGTGCAATCAGTGGTGATGCCAGTTGGCCTCATGGCGGTGGAAATTACACTGCAAGAATTGAATTCTCGATCCGATGCCCGAGCTTACCTGGAAGTCTTGTTGAACGGACCGCCCCGGCGCGCACGGGGTAAACTCTCCAAGCGGATAACGCGGATATGGGGGGGGCGTCAACGAACAACGATTCGCGGCACACGGGACAGGTGCTGAATATACTGATTAATACTGAATCTACTGACGAATACTGAATATACTGACCAGTACTGCACATACTGACGAGCCACTGTAATCGTGCCTTCGTGGCGACAAACCTTTTATTCACAAAGAGGCCGAAAGAAATTACCAACCGCAAAGAAGTGGTCAGGTAATTAAATACTCTTCGTGTCTTTGTGTCGTTGTGGTGAAAAGCGTTTTGTGTCCACAAGGAGGAAGCAGAGGTGGGGGGAGGGTGTTACGGAACAGCGATTGCTGAATAGCACATGTCCCGGCACATCGGGATGGAGCCTGGAAGCTGGAAGAGCCGGAAAAAGATTACGAACCGCAAAAGAAGCAAAACAACGCAAAGAAGTGGTTGGGCAGTTAAATACTCTTCGTGTCTTTGTGTCGTTGTGGTGAAAAGCGTTTTTTTGTTCACAAGGAGGAAGCGGAGGGTGCCACAATGAATCCCGGCGCGGGCGGGTATATGCGATGGCGAATTGGATTAGCTTCCTAACAGGATGAGGTGGACCGCCCCGGCGCGCACGGGGTAAACTCTCTAAGCGGATGACGCGGATACGGGAGGCTCGTCCCGGGGTGCCGGGAATCAATTACCAATAATGAGTGACAGATGTGCAGTGATTCCCTGTGCGGCGGGACGGCAGGTGGGTCCGGCAAGTGAAGATTGATGCTCCAATATCCAGATGCTCAATGCCAAATGCTCGGTGCTCAATGCACTTCATCCGCACTATCCGCGCAGGAGCTTTACCCCGTGCGCGCCGGGGCGGTTTCTTGCTGTTTCTGTTGATTTGGAAGCGAACAGTGAGCAATAAACCCGGCACGCCGGGGAACAATAATGTGACAACTTTAGATCAGGACTTGACATCCGCCTCAATGCGTCGGCAGGTTTTGCGTAAACTAACATTGCATTGCCAATTCGGATTCTTTGCGCTGCCGAGGCAATATCAGCTTTGTGACTGTATGCGGCGGAATCGCGCCAGGGCCATTAACGGGAAATACAGCCGATATAAATGATATTTCAGGTAGAACACGCGCGGAAAACCCGTTCCGGTAAACCACTGTTCGTCCCAATTTCCTTCCGAATTCTGCGAATCAATCAGCCAGCGAATGGCTTTCTGAACCGCCGGATCGTCCACACCCGATGCGGCTAACAATCCCATCGCACCCCATGCGGTTTGCGATGCGGTACTTGGCCCCCGGCCTTTGAGTTCCGGGTTTTCATACGTCTGGCATGATTCGCCCCAGCTTCCATCCGGCTTCTGGCATGAACGCAACCAATCGGCGGCCTTGCGGATAAACCGCTGGTCCATTTTTTCGCCAACGGCATTCAAACCCGTCAGCACCTGCCAGGTGCCATAAATGTAATTAACCCCCCATCGGCCGAACCAGCAGCCCTCTTTTTCCTGCGTTTCTTTCAGGAAATTCACCGCTTTGCGTACCGCCGGATGCTTATTGCCTATTCCGCAATGCCCCAGGCACTCCAGCGTGCGTCCCGCTATATCCGGGCACGATGGATCCTGAATGGCGTTATGATCCGCAAATGGAACATGCTCCAGAATGGGCCGGTTCCGTGTGCGGTCAAATGCCGCCCAGCCGCCGTCATCATTCTGCATGGCCAACAGCCAATTCACGCCCCGGGCCACCGCCGCTTCCGCGGCTTTTCCGCCCAGCCGCTTCAGCGCCATGGTCACCATCGCGGTATCATCAACATCCGGATAATGCGGATTGTTAAATTCAAAATACCAGCCGCTGGGTTCACAATCCGGGCAGTTTTTCATCCAGTCACTGCCCGTGCGACATTCCTTGGATAACAGCCACGCCGCCGTCTTTCCCGCCACCGCATGCTCCGGCTGCATGTGCGTTTCCGCCAATGCATGCAGTGCAATTCCGGTATCCCATACCGGCGACCAGCAGGGTTGAATGCGAATCGTGTCATTTTCTTCAATAAATAAGTCACGCAAATCTTTTTGCGCTTTGACCACTACCGGGTGGTCATCGGAATAACCCAATATCCGCAGAACAATGAGAATGTAGACCATTGGCGGAAAAATGGCCCCCAGGCCGTCGCATCCTTCCATGTGCTCCAGCAGCCACTTTTCCGCTTCCCGGATTGCCAATGGCCGCAATGGTGTAATCGCCGTTTTTTCATAGCGTTTCAGCGACAAATCCAGCAGCAGAAACATCTCCCGCCAGCTTCGCGGCAGCCCCTTCAACCGCCCCACCGTGCTGTTGGCGGCCTCGGAATCATTAAACAATTCCGATATCCCCTTTTCCGCCGACAATTTTCGCACGGGGCGATACGCGCTGACAATCGCCAGCGGCAGAATCATCGTGCGACTCCAGGCGGAAACCGCATAGAGGTTAAAGTAGATCCATTTCGGCAGGAGAATAATTTCCGGCGGAATACTCGGGCACGCATCGTAGCTGATTTGCCCCAGCGCCGCGAGATAAAACTTTGAAAAGCTGTTGCATTGCTCAGCTCCGCCAAGATGCCGAATGACCTGTCGCGCCACACGCATATGCGGAGCGTCCGGGTCATCACCCATAAGCTTCAGGGCAAAATAGCCTTTAACCGTTCCGCTTAAATCGCTGTTGCCCCCGGGAAACAGACTCCAGCCCCCATCCGATTGTTGAATGCTCCGCAGATAATTGGCTATTTTGGGCAGAGCCGGATCATTTTCCTGGCTTAAAATAAATTTCAGCAGTATATATTCTGATTCCAGAATACTGTCGCCCTGCAACTCTCCCACCCAATAGCCATCGGCATGCTGCTTGGCCAATAACGCCGCCGTGGCTCGGTCTACGGCGGCATCCAGTTCGCTAGTAGTCAATTCCATCTGATCGATCATAGTTTCCAGTTCAGTCTGGGAAAGCGTTTCCAAGGCTTCCAATGATGGTTGAGACGGTAAGGCAACATCGCGCAGTGTCTGCGTACCAACCGCCATTGCTGCCCGTGCTTGCCGAGTATTTCGCAACTTTAACCTCTATAACTGCCGGCCTCACACGCCCGGCACGGTTTTTTCCATCCGCCAACGTCCAAAACGTTAGCAGAACTTGCACCTGTCGGCAAGAGACAAGCGGTGCGCCAGGCCGGGTTGCATTCCCCGCCACGGTTCGCGTCACCCGGCACCAGGCAACAAGCCGGGGAGCCGGCACAGTCAGGATTATCCGTATGGATCAGCACGGGGCTGCGGTCATGCTCCCATGATCAGGCCGGAAGGCTCACTGGGCAGGCAGCTTGCCCGGCTGATTCGCCAGGAAACTCAGGCATATCGGCGATTCTCTCAATTATTGCAGCAATCCTCGGTCCAATTTCCCCGTACGATTTCTCGACGCCGTGGGGCCTGGCCGCATGCCGTTGGCGATTTTTCACCCGTTGGCGGGAAAGCAAACTGTATTGGCCGGTGAAGTTTTTTGAGACAGACTGGGAGACACAACGGGATTGTTGTACCTCCGTTTTCCGCCGGGCACCCACGGTGCTTACCCCTTCAGGCTATTGAGCACGGTGGTGAACTGGTCAATGGCCGTCTGGAGGTCATCGGTAATTTCCTGAGCCAGCACATCCGGTTCGGGAAGATTTTCGGAGTCTTCAAGGCTTTTATCCTTGAGCCAGAAGATGTCCAGACTTAATTTATCCCGTTTGGTGAGTTCCTCATAATCATAACACCGCCAGCGGCCATCGGGATTGGTTTGATTCCATGTTGGCTTGCGGCTGTGCCGGTTTTCAGGATTAAAGCACGCCACAAATTCATCAAGGTCGGAGCGTTTGAGGGGATTTTCCTTGAGCGTAAAATGCATATTGGTGCGCAGGTCATAAACCCACAATTTTTTAGTCCACGCCATTTCCTGGCCGGGGCGGTTGTCAAAGAACAGCACATTGGCTTTGACGCCCTGGGCGTAAAATATGCCCGTCGGTAATCGCAGCAGCGTATGAACATCGCATTTTTGCAGTAAATTCCGCCGAACAGTTTCGCCGGCACCGCCTTCAAACAACACATTATCCGGCACGACAATGGCGCAGCGGCCGTTGGTGCCGAGCAGCGTTTTTACATGCTGCAGAAAATTCAACTGCTTGTTTTTGGTGGTGGTCCAGAAATCCTGCCGCTCATAGGCGACATCTTCTTTTTCCAGTTCACCATCTTCTCCCACAATGGCAATGCTGCTTTTCTTTCCAAACGGCGGATTGGTCAGAACCATGCTGAAGCGTTTTCCCGGATCAGCGGCAAGGCTATCCACGCCGCTTTGGATCGGGCAGGGATCGGCCTCAATACCATGCAGCAACAGGTTCATGATGCACAGCCGGGCTGTGCCGGCGACAAGTTCCCAACCTGTTACAAAACTTTTACGGAGATGCTTTTTCTGATCGGGATCCAGCTTTTTACCGAAATGTTTGACAACATAGTCATGGGCCGCAAGTAGAAAACCACCGGTGCCGCAGGCCGGATCGCAAACGGTATCCTCCGGTTGCGGCCGCATGACATCCACAATGGCCTTGATTAATTCCCGCGGGGTGAAATATTGCCCGGCCCCCTTGGGCGACTCGGCCGCACTTTTGGCAAGCAGTCCTTCATAGATGTCTCCCTTTACGTCGGCCTCCATGGTGCTCCACGTTTCGGCACCGATCAGCTCAGTAATAAGCCGGCGAAGGGTGGCAGGGTTTTGTATATCCTGCCGCGCCTTTTTGAAAATTTCACCCAGCATGCCGGGCTTACGGCCAAGTTCCTCGAGAATATGCCGATAGTGGACCTCCAGTTCGTCGCCGTCTTTTTTCAGCAGTGTCGGCCAATCCAGCCCTGCGGGCACGATCCGCGGCCGGTTATACGGCGGGCGGGTCAGTTCATCAGCCATTTTCAGGAACAGCAGGAACGTGATCTGCTCGGTATAGGCCATATAGGAAAGGCCATCATCGCGCAGGACATGGGCAAAATTCCAGGCTTTATTGACGATTTGTTGGGAATCGCTCATGCACCTGCCCTCTTGTTTTTTCCACTCAATCGGGATTTTCTTCTCGGCGATTTAATACGAACAACTTTGTGATCATGTGCCATCAAAAACGCATCGGCTTTGCGTGCGGACGGCTGTGCCTGCCTCACGGCCGCGGCAGGACGCTTTGCACCAATATTGACAATCTTACCGGCTCGCAGAACGTAACAAGGCGTGCCGGTCTGGATAGCCAATCGCAAAGCGCTGCGAGCGGCGCGGCGCAGTGCGGGCAGAGCACCAAGCAAATCAGTATCTTTGGGAAGTCTGCTGTTTCTCATGCCGATTCTCCAAACTCAAGGGGTTGGGGCGTGTCGCCCGAACAATCATATATTATCCATTCATCCACAAGCGGGCGATAAATTTCAAGAAAGTTTTTCCAGCCGGCCGTGAAGCGCGAACGTATGACGTCTGCCGGCACATCATGCCCTCCCTGCAACACACGCGCTCTCACGCGATGCAGTGCCAACGCAACGTGCGGCAACCGCAAGAACACGATCTTCACGACGTAACCTGCCATCTTCCATTCTCGAATGCGATGAACGTACGTTCTCCCGGCCAGTGTGGTCTCAAAAGCAAAGCTTTTGCCAATTAACATCAATTTATCCATGCGATCCAGCATGATGCGGGCCGCTTCGACCGCCGCAACCTCCGGGACTAGCGGTGAAAGCCCCTGGGCGATTAGATCGGCGTTGATAAAGTCGGGGCATTGAGCCTCGCGAAGCAAAAACTCCCTTGCAAATGTCGTCTTCCCCGCCCCGTTGGGCCCTGCGATAATTACTATACGTTTCTTCACGCGGGCAATCTCAAAACCTGTAACAATTTCACCGGGCAAACCATGGCCACATTATAACCAAACAACACGCTGGCAGTCTTGACACCGAAAATCGCCGCGGGGTTGGGGGGCTCCGGGTTGGGGGCCCCGGGCAAGCCCGGAGCTATGTGGTGGGGTGTGTTTCACGCACTTCTCAAATGGCCGCCGGCTCGCCGGCGGCTGGACCTCCAACTGGATACTGGTACAGGCCAGATGGAAAACCTCGAGATGACGATACGGGGACGCATCTAGTGTCATGTGTCGGCCTCCGCAACTGTTTACCGCTCCGCAGCTCCGGCGGGCGAGCGCAGGACGAATCGACCAGAGCATCAGGTGCCAGGCCAGGATGTGCAGCGGCACCCGCTGGTGGGCTTCCAACATCACCCGCTCAAATGCGGCATAATCTTCATTGTTGCGAAACAGCATGATTCGACCCGTCCCGATGACCATCGGGATTCAGCACATGATAGACGTATCCACCCTGCGTATTTCTGGGTTTGCGAGTCATGCCATCCACACTACTGCTTTGTCACCGCAATATGTTAGGATAATGGCGTAGCCCGCATGGGAGCGGGTGAGTTTGTAGGTCATAGAGCAAGGACGCTCAGATGCAAAAGAAATATATCGTGCGATTGTCGGATGCGGAACGTCGCGAGTTGCTGGAGGTTGTTCGCAAGTTCAAAGGGACAAATGA
>JAJZJL010000115.1 GCA_021810145.1 Planctomycetota bacterium
TGCAGGATAATCTTCGCCAGCCTTCCTTGGCTGGACGCTCCTATCATCACCTGTCAAGCAACTTTACGCCAGAGCCGAAAACTAAAAGACCCTGCCGCCAGAGCCTCCGTGGCATTTTTGGCCAGTCCGTTGAATACCTGCCCGCTGGATTGATACATTCTGCAGGATGCCAGGTCCGTGGCATCAAATAGATCGGTTGTGAAACCCGCGGCGCGAAAAGCCCGCGGCAGCGTAATGCCGTCATGACGCGAGGACCGGATGGCGCTGTGCCCGCCGATGGACATATAGCATGATTTTCTGGCGATAAACAACTGGCCGCAGCCCGCGCTGTAGGCCGGATTGCTGCTTTTTCTCATGCGACGGAGAGGCAGAAATCCAAGTAAAACAAAGTGCATCAGCGGGATCAGCAGCTTTTCAAAAAAAGTTCCGGTTTTCTGTCTGGGAAAGCCGCTGGCCAGTGGCAGATCGTGCTTATGCATAATATTGGCCATGCGGCTCAGCGCATCCGGTGCCAGTTCAACATCGGCATCCATAAACACAATTAACTCGTATTGCGCCTGTTGTGCTCCCAGCCAGCAGGCATGTTGCTTGCCGCACCAGGCTTCCGGCAGTTCTGTGGATTGACAAAGCCGGATGCGCGAATCTCTCCGGGCCAAGGCTCGAATGATTTCCGCGGTTTGGTCGGTGGAGTGATCGTCGAGAATAATCAATTCCATTGTTACCCCCGTGCCGGCCAGAACCGACTCTGCCGCCGCCCGTATATGCTGCGCTTCGTTGCGTGCGGGAATGACAACCGAAACCGCGGGGGCCGGGCTGTCCAGCGTTGATTGCGGTGGCGGTTGAAACACCGGCAGATTCACCGTCAGCAGGGCCGCTGGAATGGCCGCAAGTATCAAAGCAATGATAATCCACGCCAGCAGCATCAGAGCTGATCCTCTCCGGAAAACCCGGTGGATTGTGCAATATGCCGCTTGCCGGTCAGTCGCATGCGTAACTCATAAATTCCTCCCAGCGTGGACCGGCGGGCCAGCAGTGTGGTAAATCCCGCACCGGATCTTAATGCGGCCTTTTCCCGCAGCAGATCCTGCTGGTGCTCAAGCCGGGCCGCGAGAAAATCCGTCCATTGGGCCGCCGTTTGTTGCGGGAGCCTTTCGGGATCAATGGCCGCACCCAGAGAAATCAGCGCCTCCGGCAGGCGATCCTGCCAGAACACATATTCCAACGCCATGGGTACAAATGTGACCGGTCGCACATCGCGTGCCAGATGCCCGATGCCCGGTTTGAGCGCAACCGGGCGTATCGCCGAATCCACGAAATTGCCCTGCGGTGTTACCCAGAGAATGGAATTGTTTTCCCGCAGCACGGCGCGGCTGGCTTGCAGAAACTCTGCCGCGCCCCGGGCTGATTGTTTATGTATCGGAAAAAAACCGAGTTTCCGCATGATGGGATATTGCCGCAGCGATTCGGCGTCGATGGGGGAGTAGTGGCGATGCCGCGGATAAAATCGGCATGCCACCACCGCACCCAGCAGCGGGTCCCACCAGGATGGGTGATTGAGGTAAATCACGGTTGGCTTGTCAGCCGGGGGTATAATGCTTTGAGCATCCAGCCGCACGGCATGAAAGCCTCTTCGCACAAAGCGCGGAATATACCACCGGGCGAATGTCGCCACAAAAGCGGAATAATTCGGGAGCGGTGCCTTTTTCATCCGCATCTCCGGTTGAGTTGCGGCGCTGGCGCGTTACGCACCACGCCGCACCGCAGGCGTCCATCATCTCCGGTGCCAAGACCAACGTAAAACCTGGTCCAAACGGCCGCGTTCTGAATCACTGCTGACTCCTGATCCTTTCTTACCGCATACCAGTTTAGTCGCCCCGGCCCCGGAAGTCCTGATCCTGCGCAATAAGCCCCCGTCAAGCGGGCATATTTCGGATCGGTGGTGCCGGTTGGAGAATTTCCAACCCTGGGTTAAAATCTCTGGAATGGTTGGGAATGTGATGCTCTCGGATTCGCAGGTGCTGGTGGATACACAGTCAACTGATTTAATAACGTCGATTGAACAACTCCGCAGCGTGCTGCCGGCTGTTACCGATGCCATGGCGGCGACCATGGCCGGTATTGCGCAGCGGTACACCTTTCGGCTGCCCCGATTTTATGCCGAAAAAATTCTGCTTAATGACATCCATGATCCGCTTTGGGCGTTGGCACTACCGAACCAGGGGGAATTGGCCGATGCGGGGGAAGAGCGATGGGATGCCTTTCAACTCGCGGATCGGGCCGTTAACCATCCGCGCTGGATTCAAAAGTACCGATATGAAGCGCTGCTGCGGGTGACGGATTTCTGCAGCGGGTTGTGCCGGTATTGCTATCTGAAAAATCGCGATGTTACGCCGGGGCGGATTTCGCATCAGGAAATTGATGCCATGTTTGATCAGGCGGAGCAATCTCCGCAGCGGCGGCAATTACGCGAAATAATTCTAAGCGGCGGCGATCCGCTGGCGGTGCCGGCGGCGGTGTTGGAACACATCGCCCGGCGCATGGATCGTCTTAATAAGACTGTTGCCCGCCGAATTACCGTGACCATTCATACCCGCGAGCCGGTGTGGTACCCGCAGCGGATTCTGGGCAATACAGCGTTGCATCAGGCCTTGAAACAACTATCCCCCGCATCGTATATTCTTCATGTGGTGCACCCGCGGGAAGTTACGCCGGAATTGCATCAGGCGATGCTGTCGCTGACGGAACTCGCTGATTCCCGCCGCCCGCTGATGATGTCACAACATCCGTTGTTTCGCGGAATCAATGACAACGCGTCAATTATTACAGAAATGTATGATCGCATGGATTCCGGTCCCGTGGTCTTTAAGCCCTATTATCTGATCCATCCGTTTCCGGACGGCACCTTGCCGCAACATCGGCTGACACTGCTGGAAAGCCAGAAGATTCTGCGGGATCTGGCCTCTGCGCCCGGCACGCGCGTGCCTCTGCTTACCATTCCCACCCCGATGGGCAAGTGCGTTATTGGCCCGTATGAACAGCTCATTGACCGTGGCGGCTATTATTTGCTGCACACAAAAGATTCCGTGCCGGTGCATTATGCGGTTTCCCCGCATTACAATCCCTCTGAAACCCGGGACCATATTCCAATTATGCCGGAAATTCACCGTGCGGCCGTCTCATCCAACGCCGGGTAAAAGCCCCGCTCATGGCGGGAGAATCGCATCCGGGTCCAGACCCAAAAGCTTTAATCGCAGCAGGGTTAACGCCATCTGGCTGCTGCGCAGACGAATGCTCTGCCGGTCGCCGGAGAAATGGCATGTTCTTATGTACAATTCATCATCCGACTTCGGCCCCGCAATGCTGATATATACCAACCCCACGGGCTTTTCCGGGCTGCCGCCATCAGGGCCGGCAATTCCGGTAATGCCGATTGCCCAGGTTGTCCGGGCTGCACAGCGCGCCAGTGTTGCCATGGCACCGGCTACCTCGCGGCTTACAGCTCCAAATTTCTTAATGAGATCCGGATTCATGTTCAGTTCCGCGGCTTTGCTTTCATTGCTGTAGGTAACCCAGCCTTGCTTGAAGCAATGTGAGCTGCCGGGAATATTGGTCAGCATCATTGCCACCATTCCTCCGGTACAGCTTTCCGCGGTCGCAACGCTCTGATGGCGCTGCAGCAATTCGTGTGTGACCGCCGCATCAAGGGTGATTTCATCGCTTGAGAAGATCAAAGCGCCAAGGCGTTGCCGAACCGCCGCGGTCTTTTCAGCGATCATCGCGGCTACCTGATCGCGTGGACCGGAAGCATAAATCCGCACCGAAACAATGCCGTCATGAACGGTTGTGCCGACCGCGGGATTGGCTCCGCGCTGCATCAAATCGGCGATTTGTGATCCAATCCATGATTCCCCGGCTCCGCAGGTATTAAGCCTGGTTATCTGCCGTACCACACCTTCCGCCGCCGCCTGCAGCAGCGGTTGAAAGGCTTGTTCAAACATCGCCTTCATCTCTTTCGGCACGCCGGGCATGACAAATATGTGTGTGCCGCCGCAACGGGCGATAATGCCCGGCGCTGTGCCGCAGGAATTCTTGACGCAGGCCGCGGATCGCGGCCGCATCGCCTGCAATCGGTTGTTGTCGGTCATTTTTCGTTTGATGCGTTCAAAAAATGCCTCCAGATCGCGCAGAGCTTCCTGGTCCTGCACCAGTGGTTCATCCATGGCTTGAGCCAGACTGCCGCGGGTGAGATCATCTTCAGTGGGACCCAGGCCGCCGGAAATAATCAGAACATCGCAGGTCCCGATGCTCTGCCTGATCGCGGATACAATGGCCGCCTGATCATCGCCGACGGTTAATTGCAGCCGGCAATGAATCCCGAGCGCGGAAAGTTTCTGGCCCAGCCAGGCTGCATTGCTGTTAATGGTTAAGCCGCTGGTCAGTTCGTCACCGATGGAAAGAATAATTGCATTCATGGCTTTTGCACCTTCATATTCAGGCGATCAATTGTCGCCAATTGCGCGGTGTTGGCAAATATGCGGCATTAATCGGCAGGTGCGGCGCGGTGAAAAATAACCAGCAAGCGCGCACGAATGCCCAAAGTGGTTTGGGGGCAAACCTTTTCCATTTCCCTTTGGCGCGTAACGGCTGGTACAATCTTCATTAGACCGTTAGCGCTGCACATTAAAGAGGAAGTCTTATTTGTCCAATCAAACCTGTGGCTACGAGGATCATTTTGCCATTTTGCACAACATGCAGGATACCGTAGGCGAGAATCTCAATTTCCTCGCGCCGGTCGATCGAGCTTGGCAACCAACCGATTATTTACCGGATTTAACGGCTGATAACTGGCAACAGCGGCTGCAGGATTTTCGGGTGCCGGCGCAATGTTTATCCGATGAAATGCTGGTGGTGCTCGTTGGTGATATGGTTACGGAAGAGGCTCTGCCGAGCTATTCCGTTTCGCTGAATCTTATCGCGCGGGATTATGAGGGAACAACGGACAGGCCCTGGGCAAAGTGGATGCGCGGCTGGAGCGCTGAAGAAAACCGCCACGGTGATTTACTCAACGCGTATCTGCGGTTAACCGGACGAGTGGATATGCGCAGTGTTGAACGGACCATACATCACCTCATTGCCAACGGATTTAATCCGCGGGCGTATCCCGATCCTTACAACGGACTGATTTATACATCCTTTCAGGAACGTGCTACGCGTATATCGCACGGCAATGTCGCCAGAATTGCCGCAGCGCAGGGAGATGCCAATTTGGCCAAAATCTGTCTGCGCATTTCCGGTGATGAGGCCCGCCACGAAGCGTTTTATACGCTCATGGCCGGAAAAGTAATGGACGTTGATCCGGAAGGGGGAATTCTGGCATTCCGGGAGATGATGCGCGGACTTATCGCCATGCCCGGCCGCCTGATGTATGACGGTAAAGACGCGGATTTGTTTGATCATTTCGCGATTGTCGCCCAGCGCATGGGCGTATACACCGTGCATGATTATGCCGCAATTATTGCGCATCTGATCAAGACATGGGCCGTTGCCTCGCGCAGCGTCTGCGGTGCGGCCGCCAAAGCGCAGGACTACCTGTGTAAACAGGCGGAACGTTACAGCGGCCACGCCGATCGCATTGCCGACTTTCAGCGCGGGTTGCCGCCGGTAAGCTTCAGTTGGATTCAGGGGCGTGTGGTGTAATTCGATTATTTTGTAAAAAAAAAATCAAAACCTGGAGTGGATCGCTTTTGTAATCCCCGGCGGCATGTTAAAAAAAGACAGTATGGATGTAAGTCAGAAACCTGTTTCATGGACAATTGGCGAACTGCTGCAGTGGACAACGGCTTATTTTACGCGCGGCGGCATTGATGAAGCCCGGCTTTCGGCAGAGCTGCTGTTGGCCCATGCCCTTGGCTGTACGCGCATGGCGCTGTATACCCGCTTTGAACAAACCCCGCCGTCTGAACAGGTTGCGGCTTTCCGGGAAATGGTAAAAAAACGCAAAGAGCACATGCCGGTTGCCTATCTGATTGGCAAAGCCTGGTTCTACTCTCTGGAATTTGCGGTATCACCGGATGTGTTGATTCCCCGGCCGGACACTGAAACGATTGTCGAGCAGGTCATTCGTCTGGCGCGGATGACGCCGGCCTGGGAGGCACCGGAGATTCTGGACCTTTGCACCGGCAGCGGCTGCATTGCCATTGCCTTGGCAAAAAATCTGCCGACGGCCCGGCTTACCGCGTCGGATATAAGTCCGGCGGCTTTGCGGATGGCGGAAAGCAACATTGCCACACATGAAGTAGCAGCAAGAATTCGCTTGATTGCCGGTGATTTATTTGAACCCGTTGCGCAGATGTCGCCGCCGGTGAAATTTCACGCCATTGTTTCCAACCCGCCATATATTGTATCTGATAAAATTGCGGAACTTATGCCCGAGGTGTCCCGGCATGAACCGCGGCTGGCATTAAATGGCGGAACGGACGGATTGGCATTTTATCGCCGAATCGCCGAACAGGCCGCGGAATTTCTGGTGCCCGACGGAGTGCTGATTGTTGAAACCGCGTTCGATCAAACGGACGATGTTCAGTTGATTTTACAGGCGAAGGGTGCCTTTCAGGATGGCCGAATCATCCGTGATGCGGCGGGGCATCCGCGTTGCGTGCTGGTTAGAAAGGCCGGAGGCGGGTAACATCGGCACTTTGCGTGTTCTGATATTACTGTGGTATAGCGTATGGCTGTTGAATATTGTCGTTTTCCCGCGGGTTTCCTCTGGGGTGTGGCTACCGCCGCCTATCAGGTCGAAGGGGCGGTGGCGGAAGATGGCCGTGGTCCATCGGTCTGGGATACATTTTGTCAGCGTCCGGGGGTGATCTTCCAGGGGCAATCCGGTGCGCAAGCCTGCGATCATTATCACCGCTATAAACAGGATGTGGCCTTGATGAAGGCGATGGGCGTTAAGGCGTATCGCTTTTCCGCGTCATGGCCAAGAATATTTCCCGATGGAACCGGCGCGGTAAATGACAAGGGGCTGGATTTTTATAAACGGCTGCTTGATGAGTTGCTGGCGGCGGGAATTCAGCCTTGGATGACACTGATGCACTGGGATTTGCCGCAGGCTCTGGAGGATCGTTACGGGGGTTGGGAGTCCCGGCAATGCGCTGAGGATTTTGCGCGCTATGCGGGATTTATGGCCAAAACGCTGGGTGACCGCCTTGAGGGAATATTTACAATTAACGAATTTGTCTGCTTTCTGGATAAGGGTTACGGTTTTTCCGACGAACCCTTTGCGCCCGGAAAGCAAACCTCGGTAAAAGTACTGAATCAGGCCCGGCATCACGCCATTCTCGGCCACGGCATGGCGGTTCAGGCTATTCGCTCCGTGAGCGGATGTCGCGTAGGTCTGGCGGAGAATATTCCCAATTGTGCGCCGATTCTTGAAACGCCGGAACATATCAACGCCACCCGCAAAGCCCTGCGCGAACTGACCGGAATGTTTCTAACGCCCATTCTGGAAGGGGCATATCATCCGGCGTATCTGGAGCGGCAGGGGGCCGATGCACCGATATTCACCGCGGAAGATATGAAAATAATCTCATCGCCGGTGGATTTTGTCGGACTGAATCTTTATGCGCCCAAGTATATTCGTTACGATTCATCCAGAGCCTGCGGTTGGATTGAGGTAGCAAGCGATGAGCATTACCCGCGTATGCATATGCCCTGGCTGACGATCGGCCCGACCATTACCTACTGGGGGCCGCGCCTGGTGTCTGAGCTTTGGAAGGTCAAGTCCATTTTTATCACTGAAAATGGCTGTGCCTATCCCGATGTTCCGGATGCCGACAACAAAATATGGGACACCGCCCGAGTAATGTATCTTCAACAGCATCTGATCGGCGCGCATCGCGCGGTAAGTGAAGGGTATGCTTTAAACGGCTATTTTCACTGGAGCCTGATGGATAATTTTGAATGGGCATTCGGTTACAGCAAGCGCTTCGGTTTGCATTACGTCAATTACCAGACCATGGAACGCATTCCAAAATTAAGCGCTGAATTTTATGCCAATGTGATCCGTCGTAACGCGCTGGGTTAAGCTTTGCGCCCGCGAGTTCTAAAAAGCCTCGAAGATTTTGCCCCCAGCCAGTAGACTCAACGCCATGGATATACTGCCGATAGATGAGTTTTTACCCCAGATTGTCGCGCTGCTTACACGGCACGGCACGCTGGTGCTGACAGCCGAGCCGGGGGCGGGCAAAACCACGCGCGTTGCGCCGGGAATTCTCTCGGCGGGCATTCTTCCGGCTCACGCGCCGCGCATCGTAATGTTGCAGCCCCGGCGCATTGCCGCCAAGGCTGTGGCCGCACGGATCGCCGAGGAACACGGCTGGAGACTCGGCGATGAAGTGGGATTTCAGGTGCGGATGGAAAAGCGGATCACCCGTGATACCGCCCTGCGCATTATGACAGAAGGAATTCTGGCGCGGCAATTGCTCGATGATCCCGCACTCGATAAGGTCGGCGCGGTGATTCTCGATGAATTTCATGAACGCAGCATTCACAGTGATCTGACGCTGGCCATGCTCCGGCAGGTGCGACAGACCATTCGGCCTGATCTGTTGATTCTGGTCATGTCCGCCACGCTGGATGCCCGTAAGGTCGCCGAGTTTCTCGATCACGCACCGGTGCTTAACGTACCGGGGCGGCTTTTTCCTGTTCACACATTGTATCGGTCTGGAACCGATGGGCGATTGGAGGATCGGGTTATCGCCGCGGTGCGTGAAGCGTTACAGGCGGAAAATAAGGGGCATATTCTGGTATTTTTACCCGGTGCCGCGGAAATCAACCGCTGTGTCGCCGTGGCTAAAGCCTTGCCGGACGCCCGCGATTGCAGGGTTATGTCTCTGCACGGTTCCATGCCGCTGGAGGCGCAGCTCACCGTGCTGAAGCCTTCAGCGGAGCGAAAAATTATTTTCTCCACCAATATCGCGGAAACATCGCTGACCATTGATGGCGTAACGGTTGTGATTGATTCCGGTTTGGTGCGGCAGGCAAGCTTTGATGCGCAGCGCGGGATTGATCGGCTGGATTTAATTTCCATCAGTAAGGCCTCCGCGGATCAGCGCCTGGGCCGGGCCGGACGCACGGCGCGGGGACTGTGTATAAGACTCTGGCCTGAGTTGCAAACCCGTCATCTGAGAGATTTTGAGATTCCGGAAATCATGCGGGTGGACCTGACGCAAAGCATGCTGACGCTATACGCCTGGGATCGACACGGCCCGAACGGATTTGATTTTTTTGAAACGCCACCGGCGGAACGCATGAATGCCGCAATCGAGTTATTGCGGGAACTCGGGGCATTGGAACTGATGGCCGATGGACTGCGGTTAACCGAAATTGGAAAGAAATTGCTGGAATTGCCGTTGCATCCGCGCATCGGGCGGCTGCTGCTGGCAGCCAGGCAGAGCGGAGCCGGCGCACTGGGGGCAATCGTGGCCGCTTTGATTTCAGAGAGAGATATTCTCGCGGCACGCCGTGACGGGGGTGAACGCGGCGTGGGGGAATCGGATATTTTAATTCGGGTGCTGGCGGCCACGCAAAGAGACAACTCCCGGCAGTCCGGTGCGGCAGCATTTGACGTTGGAGGGGTATACCGGGTGCGAACGGTGGCCGATGAGTTAGCGCGAATGGTTGGGGTTTCGATCGATGCGGCAGATATCGGGCGATTCGCGGATTCCACCGTGATAGGTGACTTGTTGCTGCGGGCCTATCCGGATCGGGTATGCCGCAGGCGGGAAAATGATTCCATGCGGGCTGTGATGGTGGGAGGCCGGGGTGTGCGGATAGGCCCGGGATCAGCGGTGCTGCGGGCACCCTTGTTTGTGGCGGTGGATATTCAGGTAACCAGCACACCCGGCGATGCCACCGTGCATCTGGCTTCCGCCATTACCCGTGCGCAACTGCTGCAGATGTATCCGGAAGCGATCAGAGAAGAGAAGACCGTGGAGATATCCGATGGCCGGATACTGGCCTGGCGCAAAGTCTTGTACCGCGATCTGGTGCTGGAGCAGTTTGCCGATTCGCAGGCCGACTCTGAGGAAATTCGAAAAGTCTCGGCCGAATATATTTCCGAACATCTTCCGGAATTCATGCAACGTGATGCCGAGTTGCGCCGCCTGATTGGACGGCTGGCCATGCTGCGAAAGGTTATGCCGAATAAGAATATTCCGGATATCACTTCCGCGGGGATCGCGGCATTGATTGCGTCCGGGCATATTGATACTGCATCATTGCGAAATATCATCGCCGGAGATGGTCTGGCCGCCGTCATTGAATCATCACTGGATTATGCCGTAACCCGGCTCCTGGCATCCGGGGCACCGGAGCAATTGGAAATGCCCAACGGTCGCCGCGCACGGCTGGAGTATCGTGATGACGGCACGGTGGTATTATCCGTGCGGTTGCAGGATTTATTCGGTTTTAAAGATACCCCCAAAATTGCCGATGGCCGGGTTCCGGTGCTGCTGGAAATTCTGGGGCCTAACCATCGTCCCGTACAAATCACACATGATCTGGCGGGCTTCTGGGCCGGCAGTTATGCCCTGGTGCGGAAGGATTTGCGCGCACGGTATCCTAAGCACGCGTGGCCGGAAGACCCGGCGAACGCCGCTCCGCTGGCACCGCGCGCTGGCCGTGGAAGAAAATAGATGGCGGCGGTGCGGCAATGTTTCCAGGCCGCGTTCCGCCGCGGCCTTGCTGACATAACCGCCGGCTTTGCCGGTGGTGCAATATCCGATGAAAACGCAAAGCCATCCCGGCGCTCCGGACGATTGTGGCCGCAATTTGGCACCGCCTGAAAAAATGGCCACACCCGTAGACGGATCGTTGACAACATGAGGGGTTGATCCCGCGGGTTAGATGTTAAAATAGGTATTGTCTTATTGGAGCAAAAGCGATGAAGGCATGGGCATTGGAAAAGCTTGGTGGTTTGGAAAATCTGCATCTCACCGATGTTGCCGAACCGGTATGCCAGTCGGATGAAGTGGTTATGGAGGTGCTGTATTCCGCGTTAAATCCGGCGGATCGGTATCTGGCGGAGGGACAGTATCCGGCTCGCCCGCCTCTGCCGCATATATTGGGGCGCGATGGTGTGGGGCGCATAACGGCGACTGGACCGGATGTAACGGGATGGAAAGTGGGGGATGCGGCCCTGATTATTCGCGGCCCGGTTGGAGTGGAGCGGGCGGGAACCTTTGCGGAAAAAGTTGCGGTTCCGGCGGGGTGTCTGGCGGCACTGCCAATGGGCTGGACGCTGCAGCAGTGCGCGGGGGCCAGCCTGGTGTATCTTACGGCGTGGCAGGCACTGACACAGTGGGGAAATTTGGCACCATCAGTGGTGCTGGTAACCGGTGCCAGCGGGGGCGTGGGTGTGGCGAGTGTGCAACTGGCGTCGGCCATGGGGCATACGGTTGTGGCCTTTTCGCGCAGCGCGGAAAAGCGCCGCAGGCTTTCTGAAATAGGGGCCGGCATTACGCTCGATCCAGCCAACACACAGTGGCGGAAAGAATTGTTGAAACTGCTTGCCGGCAAGCGCGTGGATCTGGTGGTGGAAAACATTGGCGGATCGCAATTTTCCGAACTGCTGGATGTGATGGCCATGTGGGGAAAAATAAGTGTGGTGGGGCGGCTGGCGGGGCCGGTGCCGCAGTTTAACACCGCCAGTCTGTTCTTTCGGAGGCTGCGGATCGGCGGCGTGGCCGCGGGAAGTTTTACTCCTGAAGACGCCCGCGCGGCATGGCAGGAGGTGCTGAAAGTATTGGCGGTGCATGACAATCGGCCGCTGATCGATATGGTGTTTGCGTTTCACGAATTGCCGAAGGCGTTTGAACGGCTGGCCGCCGGGCCAATGGGAAAAGTGCTGTTGAAAGTTGCCGACAAATAATTGGTGGATCAGACTTCGCGGGCACTTTTGCGTTCACCGGTCAGAATGGTCGCATTGATATCAACCTCCCGCCGGGCGTAAACCCGGCCTGACCACACGCTTCCGCCGCGAACATAATAATCCCACATGCTTGCCGCGATCACCCCCAGGCAGAACAACATCCCCAGCGGCATAAAAAATGGCGAACCGGGTTTCTGGCAGGTGAGGCGTCGCAGTTGCTCAAAGTGGAAAAAGAATATGGCATTTAAAGCCAACGCCAGAAGTACCGCCACCGCCCATGGCAGCGCCGGATGCAGGCAAAGGGCGATCACCGAAAAAATGAGATACAGTGGAATACATACCCCGGCCAGCAGCATGAAAATGGTTGTGAAAAACGCGATAATCGGACTGCTGCGCAAACCGGCATAGGCATTTTTCTTCATTCCGCAAAACGTATCCATCAGCCCTTCATACATGCGCCCACTGAGCAGTTTACGCGTGCAAACCGTGAAAACAGTCAGCCCTTTGGAGCGCGACTGCGTGCCCAATGCCAGGTCTTCGATCAAGTGTGTACGAATGGATTCATGGCCCCCCATGGATCTGTACGCGCTGGTGCGAAAAAGCATGTAGGCGCCAGCGGTGAGCGGGGTGGGATTTGCGGGATCGTTTGAGCGATACAGTGGAGCCATCGTCATTAGCGCGTGTTGTGCCATCAGCATCACCGCCTGTTCAAGTAGGCTGCCGGTTTCCATGCGCGGCAGCAGGCTGAGCATATCAATGTTGCGATGGTGCTGCAGTTGCACCATTTTTCGCAATGATTGCGGATGATGCCAGATATCCGAGTCGGTAAACAGAACCAGATCTCCATCAATCATGTCAACGGCCTGTTGAATCGCCCAGACCTTGCCGCCCCATCCGGCCGGAGGAGACTGATGATGATGGATTACCTGTAAATGTGGATACCGGCCCATAAGTTCTCGGCAAACATCTCGCGTGTTATCTGTGGATTGGTCGTCCACAAATATCACGTGGAAGTTCGGATAATCCAATTGGCACAATGAGCCAAGAGTGCGGCTTAAAACATGCCCCTCATTGCGGCCGGGCGTGATAATTGTCACTTTGGGCCATGGATTCGGATCGCCTGCGTACTGCCGGGGAGCATCATCCGGCCCGATCAGACCATTAAAAGACGTGGGGGAAGTATCTTCATCACAAATGAATTTCGCCATCGTACGCATGGCATGCGAGAAGCTCACACGTATCCATATTGCCAGCAGCACTGTCAGCCATACGCACAATACCCAGCCCGCCGCGATCTGCATGAAAGCCTTTCATCAATAATTCATCTGCCGGCATCATTTACGGAAAGGCCGGTAGATCGGATGAATCGGCCGGCAAACACCAGCGTTATAGGCGATCCAATGCATCCAATTCCGCTTCACTCGCCCGCCCCTGGATGAACCGTTGCACTTCCGGATCGGGGCAGTCGCGAATTTCATCCGCCGTACCGCGATAAACGATTTTACCGTGCAGGAGCATCACGATACGATCCGCCACCTTAAAAGCGCTGGCCATATCATGCGTTACGACGATCCCGGTAACCTTAAATTGCTTCTGCAACTTCAGGATTAATTCATTAATCACATCCGAACGTATGGGATCCAGACCGGTAGTTGGTTCATCGTACAGCAGCACTTCCGGGTTCATGGCCATCGCCCGGGCCAATGCCACGCGCTTGCGCTGCCCGCCGGAAAGATCGGCCGGCATTTTTCTTTCCGACCCGGCCAAACCCACAATCGCGAGCTTTTCGTGGACCGTTTCGGCGATTTGCGACTCACTGAATCCGCCCGCCTGTCGCAGTGGGAAAGCGATATTTTCGCCGACATCCATGGAGTCAAACAGTGCGCTGAGCTGGAAAAGAAATCCGAATCGCTTGCGAATGGATTCCAGTTGCTTTTCCGGCAGATTGTCAATGCGCTGGCCGTGAAAATAAACCTTGCCCGAATCAGGCTTTAACAACCCGACAATGTGCTTCAGAAGCACGGATTTGCCAGTACCCGATGGGCCGATGACCACCGTGGTCTGATCCGCGGGAATGTCCAGGGTCAGACCATTAAGTACGACCAGGGGGCCGAATCGTTTGTGAACGTTTTCAAAACGAATGACCGGCACATCGGTGGATTGCGTAGATGGTATCGGCATAGGCAAATGACTCACAGGATACTGGGTTGGTTCGGCCAGAGCATAACGTAAATATTATTAAGCATCACGGCAAGAATAAAGTTGGCCAGGAGAATCACGCAGAAACCGGAGACGAAGCTTTCCGTGCATGCCCGGCCCACGCCCTGCGCGCCATTTCCGCAGCGGAATCCCTTGTAGCAGGCAATTGTTGAAATGACCAGCCCGAAGAAAAATGCCTTGATCAGTCCGACAAAAACGGTAAACATGTCCATTCCCGTTTGTGCATAATGCCAGAAGGGGTAGTTCCGGACGCCTTCCACGCCAACTGAAATCAGCCATCCGCCTAAAATGCCGATTGCGTCGCTGAATACGGTCAGTACCGGCGTCATAATAATGCAGGCCAAGACCCGCGGTACCACCAGCGTGCGCACCGGATCGGCGGCCATAACGCGAAGGGCGTCGATTTGCTCCGTTACCCGCATGGTTCCCAATTCAGCCGTCATCGAGCCGCCGAGCCGGCCCGCAAGCATCACCGCGGTAAGAACCGGACCGATCTGCTTTACCACGCTGATGACAATAACCGAGCCAACGCGGTTGCCGGCGCCAATGGCTTTAAATTGCGGATAGGCTTCGACAGCCAGCACCGCGCCAATAAACCCGCCCCCCAGCATGACCACTGGAATCGATAGCGTTCCCATTTCATACATTTGTATGAACAGTTCTCGAATCGTTCGCCGCTTCATGCCGGCAAATATGCCGTAAATGATCGAAGACAAAAAGCAACCGAAGTCGCCGAAAGTCTGCACCGCATGAATCGTCCAGGCTCCGACTGCCGCCAGAAACCCGGTGATGGGATTTGCCATTCTCCCCGGTGGGCTGTCACTGCTTTCCATATCCATATCTCTACAAGCCGATAATATCAGGCGAAACTTCGCCGCCACGGATACCAGTCCGTGCCCGTATTGTATACGCCCCGGGCCATGGTTGGGTAATCGCGCCGGGGAAAATTGAGCCGGTTGCGATGTTAATGGCGTTACGAGCTGAAGCATATAAGCGATGGATGCGGAAAACAGCGTTACCCCACATTCCGCGGGGGGTATGGGCCATGGCGT
>JAJZJL010000116.1 GCA_021810145.1 Planctomycetota bacterium
TTTCTGCCGAGAATTAGTGCGGATTGACGAAAACATTATGGAAATCGCTGGGGCTGACTTCTTCCGCGTGGCCGTCCACAAACGCTATGTTGATCGTGGTGCCGTGTCGCAGCCAACCCATATTTGTGCCGCCGGCATCACCTAATGGAAGCGGCAAGACATCCGGAGCCAGAGGAATCCGATCGCGCAGAGCGGCATCGTCGGCGACAGCCTGAAGCGTTTTCACGTTGACGCCCGCCGGTAGGCCCGATGCGTAGGTGTAGGCGCTGGTGTAATAGGTTTCGTCACAATAGAACAACCCGTTGCTTCCCTGCGCGTCAATCCCACCTGGATTAGGACGCACGCCGCAATCACCAAACATCAACGTGCTGGCCGGATTGGCCACCGACGAGAGCTTGCATCCAGCGGCGGCGGTGGGCGCGCTGGAGGAGGTGGAACCGGAGGATATCTGGAAAGCCCAACCGGGGTTAAAAGCGGCGTATTGGCCATTATAATTTGCGGAGGCAATATCCGCATTAATTCCGTAAGAGATCGGATAATACCCCTGAAAATATCCGGGATATCCGGCGGGGGTGGGTTGCGTGTTTCCGTTTGTGCCTGTTTGGACGTTATTGAATAACTGGTAACCCGGGTACTGGTCGTTAATCGTTGGATCGCTTGGACACAGGAAAACCTTTGATCCAGCCCCATTTGTTCCGAAGTTCATGAATGTCTGATTCTCCTGGCCACCGAGATACGGAACCAGAGCACTGGCCCAATCCTTCATCACTGGTGCGCCAATCGGCACATATTGGTTGGTAACGGGATTATAGGTGGTATAGCGGTACGCAAACATGGTGTGATTGGGGTCAGGCGTTTCCGTGTACTGCATGATACTGCTGTCGGTATCCGGTTGAACGAATCCCTTGTGTTCGTTGGCGAACATGTTTTCCGCCAATCCAATCTGGCGCACATTAGAAAGGCACACAATGGAATTGGCCAGTTGCTTGGCCCTTGCCAGCGCCGGCAAGAGTAATGCGATCAACAGCGCAATGATACTGATGACCACCAACAACTCTACGAGAGTAAAGCCTTTTCTCCGGTTCATATCGAACCTCCTTAAAAATAATAGGCCACCTATGGACATATCGTCCGATTGCTGTTATCGCGGCGGCACCGCCGCCGCATCAATATCAAAGGCAAACCAGCCAGCAGCAGAAATCCCGCCGCCGGTTCCGGTACCGGTGACGCCGCCAGAAGCGCGGCCAGATTGGTCGTACCGGTATATTGCTGCAGCAAGTTGTCATACGCGGCCATGGTCTGGCTGCTGGCATTCTTCTGCAGGAGTGTTTGACCAAATAATATCAGGTCCTGGGTGTTAATTACGCCGGTACCGAGATAATCCGCGGCGGGATTAAATTCGGTGTTATTGCTGGCTAACAGTGAGGCAAAAGTATTGACATCGGCCACATTGTATAAGCCGTTGAAATTCAAATCACCCAACCCCTGGCCGTAAATGGTTGATGTGTAAAGGCCGGAAAATCGCTGAATGTTATAGCTTCCGTCCGGTTTGTAGGTTACCACCGTTGCCACATGATTACCGCTGGTCAAACCCTGGGCCTCAATCGTCCATTGACTGGTATTGGTCTGGGTAGCCTGATTGGAACTGCCGATCATGGCGAGAATCTGGCTGGTGGTATCCGCGGCGGGTAAATCAAAAAGCACATGAATGTTATTGGCCAGGCCATCGACCGACTGCACAATCAGATTACGATTCTGATTCACGCCGTGGGTAACGGGGTTAAAACTCATAATCTGGGAAACCGGCGCGGAAGTATCAACATATATTGTTTGCGTCCAATCGGTGTAAACCGGCGGCGCGTCAACGCCGGTCCGATGCCGGAAGGCGATAACTTCAATGTTGTCATACCCCTGCGGCAGCGAACTGGTATTGATGGTTTCGGTGTACAGGCCCGTGCCGCCGCCAACCAGCGGGCTGGCGTTCTGGAATTCCACATATCCATAACCGACGCTGTTGGGCGTGGTGCTGACAAAGCTCTGCCCATTGACGGCAATGCCGTTGTTAATTTTGAATATGGCATTATCCCCGCCGGCATTGGGATCATAAAGATTCGTATTGCCCAGCAGATACACCTTCTGCGTTTGCAGTTGAATCTGAAATTGCGAGCTTTTCACCACCGCAATATTGGAAACGGTATTGCTGCCATTTTTTGCAACCACATTGGGGTCATTGGCGGCGGGAGCAGAGCCGGGAATCTGCCCGGCTGTATTGGTAATGGTCATGGTTCCGATGGGCGTAGCCGGGCCGTAAATCAGGTCGCCCTGACCGGTGAATGTTCCCGAGGAATTGGTATTATTCGAAAATGTGACATTCACCGTGCCATCCTGATTAACCTGCAGAACCTGCGGCAGGCCGTTGGCGGCGGCGTTTCCGGTTAATTCCACGAGGTACGGCACATTGGCGGCATTGAAGGACGTTTGCAAGGTAGTGGAAAAATTGCCGCCGCCGGTCTGGTTGTTCAGCAGAACCAGAGCCGAATCCTGACGTTCAAAGGCATAATTATTCTGGGAAATATAGCGTTGAATAACGTTGCCGGTGCTGTAGCGGTTTCGCAAATCCACCAGTCCGCTGATCTCGTTTAGGTGCGTAACGGTCATGGTCTGATTGGCGCTGCTGTATGTGGCCAATGAATTGTTGGCCATCTGATTGCCATATACGCCACCCAGGGCGTCTTCGCGGCCATTTTGCGGAAAACTCTGTGTGCCATTGTCATAAGCCGTGCCATTACCGTTGTAATAGACAATAGCCTGTCCCGGCATCATGAGTTCATACGCATAGGCCACATTACTTAAATAGGGTGCCCCGTTGTCCTGACTTTGTACGAAATTCACACCGCCATTGTTAACGAGATACGAAGCGCTGACGATATTGTTCCAATTGTTGGTCAGGCCATCGCCGGTGAGGTTGTTCTGCATGGCGAAAAACAGGGGGAAATTAAGGGCATTCATATTCGCGGCCGGGTCGATGGGGTTACCGGCACCTTGCGGAATATTGCTGTCATAATATTCGCCAAAGGAATATATCTGTTCCTGCTGGCCGTTGAGATAGGTATGCGTGCTGGCCTGCGTTACGGCCTGATTGAAATATGGCAGGATGGTGGAATATTCCATATTCTTGACCGCATCGAGGCGGAATCCATCGACACCCAGGGTCTGCACCATCCATTGCACGTTATTCATCAGATAACCGGTGTCGTTCTGGAGTGTCGGCGAGCCACCCTGCGGATCGGCCGGGTTGAACGAATTGACTTGAATGCCGCTCTGGCCCGTATCCGGATTGGTAATGCTTTGCGTGTTATATCCTGGCTGCGGATAAAACTGCTGATTGGCCGGCATGGGCACATTGGCCAATCGGCCAAAAGCGGGAGTCGTGCCGGCGGGAATATTATTCGGATTGCCCGCGGTGGTAGGCATACGAATGTATTGATAATTCTCATTGAAATTAATATTGATTAAACCCGACAACTGTGCTGTCTGCGTGCCGGTATCGCTGGGATTGTTAAAATCGCCGTATGGATTGCTGGAATTGCTTAACACAAAACCGGGATACCCGCCGGCATTGGTGAACGTGTTGCCGTTGCCATCCTGGGGTGTGCTCCACTGGGAAAAGCCGTTATGTCCAAGGGAATAATCAATGTAGATGTATCCACCCATCTGGTGGACAGCGCTGACGAGATTTTCATAACCCTGGATGGTGCCATACGCGGTGGGATCGTTGGCTGAACCAAGATCAAAGCGGTTGTATACATCATAGCCAACGGAAGCATTACCGGAATCCGCGCGTGTCGGCGGCGGAGTTAATAATGAACCGTATCCGGCCCCAAAGACGTCCGGCATGCGACTGGTAATGGTTTGCCAGGTTCCACCAAAGTAATCCAGAATGGCCGGCGGGGCGTAGGCGCTATTTTGGGCCTGTACGGCCGGTGCCGTTACCGCTGCGGCAACGCACGCCGCCGCCACCAGCATGCTTCTCGCCAGCAATCTGTTTGACTTGCCCGTGTCCGTAAATTGTGCAGCCATAAGTCTCATATCCATTCTCTTTCCGACCTCTGCATTGGAGCGGGGGTTTTCAGCACACGGTTCAATGCCGCCGAATCCGAAATCATGCGCAGCGCGCCCCCATCGGTATTATCAACGGAGTCAATTGCGTTCGAGTCCGCCGTGCGAAGCAGTTGTCGGCCTCTTCGTCGGATCAGCGGCAATGCCGCCAATCCACACACCAGCAGTCCCAGCGCGGTCGGTTCCGGAACCGGCGTGGAAACCTGTAAATTATTGAAGTATGCATTTTGTGCCGAACTGCCCAGATTGTCATTGAACAGCATTAATTGATTAATCGGTGCAGGATTAAGCGCCAAATTGGTAAATGTTTCCGCACTCCCCTGCGCCGATGCCAGTGGCGTAAGCGTAATGGAGGCTGTGGACGGCCCGGTAAGATTAACCGTAATAGTCAGTCCATTGCCGTTATTGCCGGTACCTGTGCCATCATGAATGGACTTTATACCGGTGTTAAACGAATGGGAAAATCCGGGCGTGGAAGAAGTGTATCCGCCGTAACTGACACTGTAATAACTTCCGGAAGCAAAAGCCGCCACCTCCAGAATGGGTGTGGCATAATTGGTGGTGGGATTGTAATTCTGAAGCTGAAATCCTTCCGCGCCTTGTGTGCCGATGGCATCGGTGGCCATGCTGATGGAAAAGGTGGCTCCGGACGCAAGTGAATAATCAAAACCACGATACGCCGTTGGAATCGCCGGATCAGAACCGGTTCCATTCTGGGACCAGAGCGTCCAGGCGACTCCGCTGGTGTTGATATTGGGCGTGGCAGTGGTACCGAAGATATTGGCCGCGGATTCGGTATCAAAACCCCATGTGGCATTTTGATTCACACCCGAACCCGAAGGCCCCTGATACCATGCTCCGAAACCGGTGCCACCATTACTGCCGTTGGCCCAACTCTCGTTTAGATAGGCGGAATTGGCGGCATTATCGGATAGGCTCACGGCGGCGGCCACGCCGCCGTGAGCTGTCACCCATCCGACCAAGCCTGCAATAGCCGCACCCGTAAACAAGCGGTGCCATCGGAGGCGGTGTTGGGCAGAACTTATCAGTTTGGCCGCCATACATAAATCTCCAAAACTTCCAAGCCCTGCCACAGGGGTAATACAAAAAGAACTACGACAAACGTGAGCCGATCCTGCACGATCAGATTCAGCGTGATCCGCAGGGGACATGATCACCCGGCAGAGCGATTTTTTGATTTGAGATTTCAGATCTCAAATACAAAATCACGCGCCATCGGCCTGAGATTTGATTTCTCAAACCTCAACTCTCACAGTCTGCTTCAGGCCATCCGCCGCCGCCGAACCAACAGCAAACCCGCCCCTGCGGCGATAAACAAGCCGATGGTCGCCGGTTCAGGAACGGCAGTGTTCGCGATCGACAGGCTGTTGAAGGTTCCATTCTTAAACGTGCTCTGATCAAATATGTCGGCCCCGTTAATGCTACCGGAGCCGAGCGTTCCGCTGTACGTTTGAATCGCGGTGGTGGACCCGATTGGAGTCAATGAAAGCGTGTAAGAGTTACCGGATCCCAAGGTGAAATTTGCGGTCAGGCCAGCGTTGAGATAGAACTCGCCCGATCCGGTTGGGAAGTTTCCCGAAGATGCCCCGGCCGGGCTTGTAACCGTGCTCAGCAGCGAGGATGTGGTTGTCCCACCCGCCGAAATATTTACCTCAACAACATAGCCGGAACTGGAGGTATTGGAAACCCCGTTGTAGCCAATTAGGTTCGAGTTCGTATTCCCACTCGGTGCAAGTTCATTGAAGCTCAGGCTAAATAGCGCGTTGGCATCGGCATAGGTTGTGGCCGAAGAGGGTCCGGTGCCTGCGGAGGTCACGTTAACGCTAGCAGCAGAGAGCGACGGGGCTGTGCCGGAGTCCAAGGAGAATCCGAAGCTGGGGAGTCCGTCCGCGGCAGAGGCACCCAAGCCTGATGTTTGTAAAGCAACGCTGAACGACTGCCCAGCGCTGAGCGCCCCCGTAAAAGCCCGATAAAGGTCGGTACGAGGGGTGGCCGAGCCACCATTGGCGTACATGTACCAATAGTTTCCATTCGTGTTAATCGGGTTGCTTGTATCAAAGGTGTTTAACCCCGAACCATTGTAAGGTGGTGTGGTGCTCTGCTGATTGGAAATTGTCCAGTCACCGAAACCGGTACCGGCGTTGGGTTCCACAGGGGAAAGGCTGCTTGGATTACTGGAATTTACCCAGACGTTGGTAGTTCCTCCGCCGCCCTGGTAATTCGCAGCGTTGTCGCTGGCTATTGCCGAGGCGTGCGCAGCGGAACCTGCCATGGCTGATGCGGTTACTCCTGCAGCTATACCCAGCAGGGCAGCCCAGGAACGGTGGGATGTGAAACGATTCATGATACTCTCCTTAATAAAGTACATTTGGTAGCGAAAGCTACTACTTTAGACAAGTTTAACCGGTTAAACTTGTTTGTCAAGCAAAATTTAATTATTTTTTCTCATGTCAAATACATCCTATAAATTTGACACTTTCACGTAACAATGAACATATAACCGCTTAACCAAGATGTTTAACGATCTTATCGCGAGGGCTTGAATTTTGAAAAGCAGTTTACAACCCGCTGATTTGAACGAGTGTTAATCCCCCCCCACCGCCCATACGTACGCCGATTACTTATTAAGTTGCAAACAGAGCCTCAACAAACTCGTCAGGATTAAATGGGGCAATATCCTCAGGCGTTTCCCCCAAACCGACAAATTTCACCGGCAGATTTAATTGTCGACGAATCGCGACAACGATGCCCCCTTTTGCCGTGCCGTCGAGTTTGGCTAAAAATATCCCGGTCAATTCAACGGATTTGGTAAATTCTTCGGCCTGCCGGATCGCGTTCTGTCCGATGGTGGCATCGAGCACCAGCAGTGATTCATGCGGAGCGGCGGGGATTATTTTCTGGGTAACGCGGCGAATTTTTTCCAATTCGCGCATCAAATGATCCTGCGTGTGCAGGCGACCGGCCGTGTCGATAATCAGCACATCTATATTTCTGGCCACCGCCGCCTTGCATGCGTCAAATGCCACCGCCGCTGGATCACTGCCCATCTGATGCTTAACAATCTCCACGCCGATGCGCCCGGCCCAGATGGTTAATTGATCAACCGCAGCGGCGCGGAATGTGTCGCACGCGGCGACCATGACTGTTTTATTCTGATTTTTCAAGTATTGACCGAGCTTGGCAATGCTCGTGGTTTTGCCCGCACCATTAATTCCGGTTACCAAAATAACGGTGGGGCCTGATGGAGCAAATCTTAAAGCCCGCGATTCCACGGGCCAGTACGCTCGCATATCCTCTTTCAGAAAAGCGAGCACTTCATCGCCGGATTGAACGCGACCTTCTTTCCAGGCCGCATTTAAATCGGAAATAATGTGATCGGTTGCCATTACGCCCAGATCGGCGGTTATCAGGCGCTGTCGCAACTCATCCAGCAGTTGTTGATCGAGTTTTCGACCGGTTAACAGTGTGCGTAACGATCCCACCAGCGCATCACGTGTGCGGGTTAAGCCGCTGCGCAATTTCTCAACGCTTTGCCCCAACGCCTTTTTTATAAATCCAAATGCCATGCTCTTTTACCAATACCATATAAATTCTCGATACCTTTTGTACCGGCTAAGGCCGGAAACCGCCAGTGCTGGGGGTCTGCTGGTTGCCATTTTGCCATTTTGATTCCCGAGCGGCCGGCGGGAAACGGTGTCGCACCTGACACGGTAGCCCGCGGCTGACGGTGTGATAAACTAGTCGGCATGACTAATGTTGCGGCACCTGATTCCGTTAAACCCACCATTCGAGCAAAGCATCGCTTCGGATATCGGGGCAACATGTTTATGCTGTTTCTAGGCCGACGATTGCCCGCACTGGGTTACTTTGCCGTTGCGGTTGTTGCGCTGGGGTTTTGGCTGGCAAATAAGCCGGCGCGACTGGGAAGCATGATTTTTTTAAGACGTGTTCGATCCATCAACGGCCGCTGGAGGCTGTATTGGCACAGCTATAAGCAACTTTGCATGTTTGGCATACTGATTCTGGATCGCAGTGTTGCATTGGCCGCATCGGATGCCGGCATCATGGTGGAATCGGATCATCGCGACCGGCTGAAGCGGGCGTTGAATGTGCAGCGCGGCGTTTTAATTCTTACCGCGCACTTTGGCGCACTGGAAATTGCCGCCCCCTGGTTACGAACTTATATCGAACCGGAGAAAATGCACTTTGTCATGTACCGCGACTTCAGCGACAGCACCGAGCAATTTCATCAGGATCAGTGGAAAATGCTCAAGGGCATGAAGTTTATCAATTCCACCGACCCACTGGCGGCGGGATTACAGATTATGGCGGCCCTGCGTCAGCGGCAGTACGTGGGAATCCGGGCGGATCGGGTAATGGGTGGACGCAGCGTGCAGGTGCGGCTGATGGGCGGGAATGTAGCGCTGCCAGCCGGACCATTTACCGCAGCCGTTGCGGGCAACGCGGTGGTGGTCACAGCGTTTACGCTGCGCCAAAGTTCCCGGCGATATCGGATGTTTGTTTCCGAACCCCGATGCTATGACTTGCAGTCCGGCATATCACGAGAGCAGTTAATCCAAAAAGCGGCCCAGGATTATGCCGCTGATCTTGAAGAGCTTTTGAGGCAATATCCATACCAGTGGGGGAATTTTTACGATTTCTGGGCCGGGTCTTCGGCCATGCCGGATACAGTCAAATCCAGCACCGATACGACCGCATCCGCAACCTGAAGCCGGGCGGTAATCAAAGCGCCCACAGCGATAGATATGTTTACCTCTACAATCTGATCGGGAAGAATCGGCAGGATATATTTTGCGCTTCGAACGGCAACAAGTTCCACTTCTTTAAAATAATACCGAAGAATATCGAGGACCAACTCAATATGTAAAAATCCAGGCAACACGGCATTGCCGGGAAAATGCCCATGAAAGCCGGTATGCTGCGATGCAAAGCACGCCCGGGTTGATACACTGCCGGTATGGCCCGCTATCAGGGCTGGTGCCGGTGGAACGATCTGCGCGCCGGAACATGCCCCCAAAATTTCGTTTTCACCATTCAAAGCCAGACTCGTTCAAGGTTGCACGCCCGCGGAGTTATGACGATCAATGTATGCCGCCAATGATGCAATATTCGTAAGCGCAGCACGTACTTCATCATTCTGATCCTGTAATTGCACGCCAAAATGCTTATCGACCAGCACCGCAATTTCAAGCACATCAACCGAATCCAAACCCAGTCCATTTTTTCCGAATATAACCGTATCGGGTTGGATCAAGGCGATGTCCATGCGCAATTTCAGGCCATCCTTGAGAATGTTGATGAGCTTGCGTTCGGTTGGCGTCATGAATACTCCATTAATGTTGTTTATCGCCGCGAATGGCGAATGAAAAAATGCCTTCACAAATCAACTTGCCATTGCAGAAGGCCTGACCATGGCAACGAAACATATTGCCTAAGCGATGCGTCACCGCGACGTGCAGATTCAACGTATCGCCGATACGCGCTGCACCATAAAACGTGACATCACGTAATGCTATTAACATACCCGAAATATGCCCACCCGGCGTGACCGCTGCGGTATGCGTTGAAATTCCGGCGGCGGCGGTCTGAGCGATATATTCGATGATAGCCGATCTTGGCATCCGCCCATGATCGAGAAAGGGATGACCATCTGCGATGCGTTGCTGCCCAATAATACCGCCGTCGGGCTGGGCATACGCGATCTCCAGCCAGCGCATGGGGCCAATATGCGGAATATTTCCAGCCAGATTTTCAGCCAAGTTTTCAGCCATGGATATTTTCTCCGGCTGCATCAGATTCCGCCGGGGACGACTGAGTTCTGGCCGGTGCGTGAACCGGGCCGTTGTCAGGTGGGTCTTCACACGTCTGATCGGGGCCGCGAGCCAGAGCAGCGGCAATCATAGCGTGGACACGTCTTTTAAGTTCGCGCTGTGGATGCGCCAAGGTCAGATCGGGATAAATAATTCCCAGCGGCTCAACCAGCAGCGGCACATCAAAAACAGCGATTTGTCCGGGCGGCATGCACTCTCCACTGCCGTGAATGGCCACAGGGACGATCGGCACATTGGCCTTGCATGCCACAAGAAAGGCCCCCTCATGGAATCGTCCGAGCTTGGACGACCGGCCACGCGTTCCCTCCGGGAATACATACAGGCTTTGTCCCTGCCGCAGAACGTCGATGGCCCGTTCCATAATATCCGGCTGATCCACCCGTAAATGCCCGCTTAAAGACATCAGCCAGCCCAGCAACGGCTGGTGAAATGGCCAGTCTTTAGACCAGCAGCGGCCATCGGGTGGAAGCTGAAACATCAGCAGAATATCGATCGCGGACCGATGATTGCCAATCAGTATGCACGGACCGGAAATTGCGGACCAGTTAAACGGCTTTATCCGCATGTTTTTTCCGCAATATCCGCGCATGCCATGCCGGTAGAACATCCGTACCAGCTTCCGCACAATGCGCCGCTGATTATCAAAAAGCCGGCACCAGATCCACAAAAACGGCCCCAAAATAAGTGTCAGAATGGCCAGATAAACCGCAAACCATGACAGCACCTGAATCGTCCGCAGCACCACGCGCGGTGTTACGGCTCGGCGCGGCACCGATTGAGCCAATTGAGTTTCAACATTCTCGGCCATTCTGCCGCACCATACCACGAACGGTTCTTCCACCAATCGCACCCGAATTCTGTCCGATCAGCCGGCCATAGATTCTACGTGCGGCGACGATTCCGAACAAATCAATTACACTTATCAGCAATGACTGCCCGACGAAATCCCACAATCCGGCTCTCCGGTTTTGGTGCCGCTACACCGCGGCATGCTACGGCGGAAAGTATCTTCTCCGCCTGGCTTTCCGGCCTGCCCGCTGATGGTGCTTCCAGCGAGCGGCCAAACCGCAACATGTGGCAGATATTGACAACACAAGCCATCACCGCCGCGCTGCCACCATGGGAGCAGCGCGCTGATTGCGGATTGATTCTGGCTACTACCAAAGGCGATATGCAGAAGGTGGAAACATGGCTGAATACCGATGATCCGGACCATCGTTCATCACCCCCACCGCTGCTGTCGGATGATTTAAACACATTGGCACAGCAATTTGGATTTGGCGGGCCGAAAACAGTGGTTTCCACGGCGTGCAGTTCCGGACTTGCTGCGATTATTGAAGCCGCCATGCTGGTGCAAACCGGGCAGGCCAGACAAATGGTCGTATGCGCCGCAGATATTGCCGGCGGATTTATTCAGGACGGCTTTCACGCACTTAAGGCGATCAGCAAATCACATTGCCGCCCCTTTGACCGACAACGCGATGGTCTGGTGTTAGGCTCTGCCGCCGCAGCCTGTCTGGTAACGTCCAGCACCGATCCCCAGCGGACGGCAGACGGTCCAAGCCTTTTTCTGGATGGTTGGGGAATATCTTGTGATGCCACGCACCTTACGGCCCCGGATCGGGAGGCAGCGGGCTTAACCCGCGCCGTGCGGGCCGCAATTGCCGCAGTGGACAGCAACAGCGTTGATGCGGTGATTCTGCACGGCACCGGTACCGCCTACAACGATGCCATGGAGGCTTTGGCGATGCGCACAATTTTTACCCACCGCCCCTATTTAACAGCGGCAAAGGGATTCCTTGGCCATACGCTTGGTGCCAGCGGTGTAATAGAACTGGCTCTGGCGGCCTGGATGCTGCACCGGCAGGTGGTACCGGCAATTACCGGTCTGGAAGATCCGCAATGGCCCGAGTTAAATTTTGTTCGCAAAGCTGCGGTGGCAGCCGATTTAAAACGCATTCTGAAAACCGCCAGCGGTTTTGGCGGGTTAAATGCCGCACTGGCGGTCAGCCGTTCAGAATCCATGGGGCCGTGACGAATGAATGATATATATATCCATACGATTATAGCGCAACCGGGCAATGGACCGATCCATGCTGCCGGCAATACTGCTGCAGATTTCGCGGAAGAAACACGCGAGGCTGCCGCCTTTTCACCTGCCCGCGAAACAAACCCTGTCGCGTCGCAGGCCCTTGCGCTGATGGCATTGCTGTTACATCGGGTATCAACTTCCCAGAGACAAAAGCTGGGATTGTTTATCGGCACACGTTTCGGATGTCTGGAAGATGATCGGATATTCCAAAAGTCGCGCATTGCGGATGGCGGCAAATATGCCAGCCCCGCGGCATTTCGCCGCACACTGCCGAGCACTTTACCAGCCGAATTATCCATCGCATTTGGCATACAAGGCCCATTGATTACGTTTGCGGACTCCAGCGCACCAATCATGATCGCGATTATTCGGGCTTATCATTGGATTGCGACCGGGGCCATCACCGCTGCCGTTGCCGGATCGTTTGATTTCCTGTTAACAGGTAACACAACATCGCCGGCGACCTCGCCAACTTATCACACGCTGTTATGCCTGATGGCGAGCCGGGAAACGTTTCCTGAACTCAATACATGGGCGACAATCACAAAGGCCTCCATTGAAGCCAACCGCCAATCAACTGATCAAACCGAAGCAACACCGGAAGTGACCGACTTTACAGAGATACTCACCGCGATGGGAGCATCCAATGACACCACATTGAACCTGCACCGCCAATCCGGAACGCACAACATGTGTCATCTGGAAATGCGCATAACGCACCAATAGCTAATCCACAAAGAGAAGCCGGCCGTTTCGTTTAGCCGCGGCATGCTGATATGATCAGATTTCCCGATCCACGGCGGCGGCGATTTTTCGCAGGGAAACCATCAGCGATTTCAGAGCTTGCGGAGTTATCGATTGGGCACCATCGGTTAGCGCGTGCTCCGGATCGTTGTGACATTCAATTATTAAGCCATCGGCACCGCACGCAACTGCGGCCCGGCACATATCCGGCACAAGATGCGCATGGCCGGTGCCCTGCGACGGGTCCACAATGATGGGCAGATGACTGATGCGATGCACTTCCGGCACAATCGCCAGCGGCAAGGTGTTGCGACAGTAGGATTCAAACGTGCGAATACCGCGTTCGCAGAGAATGACGTTGCTGTTGCCGCGCGACATGACATACTCCGCCGCGAGCATGAACTCTTCCAGCGTGGCGCTTAGACCGCGCTTGAGCAGAACCGGCTTTTTCTGCTCCCCCACCGCCCAGAGCAGATTGTAATTTTGCATATTGCGGGCACCAACCTGAAATACATCCGCGTACCTGGCCACCAGTGGAACCTGCTCAATGGACATGACTTCGGTTACCACAGCCAAGCCGGTTTGCTCCCGGGCTTCAGCCAGTATTTCCAGACCTTTTTCACCCATGCCCTGAAAAGCATAGGGACTGGTGCGAGGTTTGAACGCCCCACCGCGCAGCGCGGTGGCTCCGGCCTCTTTGACGGCATGAGCCACTTCCAGCAATTTAACGCGATCTTCCACCGAACATGGACCGGCGATCAATGCGATTTTTTTTCCGCCGGCGCTGGCCCCCAGGGTACCGCCCATCGGCACGACGGAGCGGTCTTTTTTAACCTCCCGCGACGCCATTTTATAGGGTGCCAGGACCGGCATTACTTTTTCCACGCCGGGAGCATTTTCAACGCGATCAATATCCATTTTCCGCTCATCGCCGATACAGGCCACAACCGTGCGCTCGGTCCCGACAATCACATGTTCACGCAGCCCCATCTCCCGTATAAGCGCTACCACATGATCCACGCGCGATTTATCAGCACCCTGTTCAAATACCACAATCATTTTTCACTCCATCTGCGGACTATTATCTGCCGCGAAAAATATCAACCGCTTTTCGTTCGTCGTCTCGTTTATTTCACACCGGGCCAAATGCTGTTTCAATTCACAATCGCCAACGACACTCCATAAATCCTGACAGGTCGTTGAGAATTCCTGTTGACAATGCCATGGCTGACTGCGAGGCCGCCAACGCCTGATCAATACTCTGTCTTAACCGCCGATCCATAATAATGCTCCTTTGTGAGAGATACGTAACATGGCAACAAAAAAGCCCGCATTCCGCGGGCTTTATGATCGACTCTACATTATGGTATAAAGATCACTCAGCCCGCCGCGTGTCGCCGGTAAAAAAGTAAAACCAAAACCGATATCCAGCACCGGCTGGCAGTAGAACACAAGCTGGACCAAAACTCTTCATAACAACACTATTAACCAAATGGCCGAAAAAGTCAAACCGTATTGGCCCCTGTCACGCGCTGTAGCTCCCCCCCGGCGCGACGGTGCGCGGAAACCAGGCGAAGACTGCCGCACAGGCACCGCAATGCCAGCCGGTATTTTAGTTCCCGGAGCGCGTTTTACCGGCGCGACGCGACGGCACATACCGCCGAAGTATTTCTTCCATATCGATATCTTCAATCCTGAATTCCGCCTGGTGTTTTTCACCGCCCGACCGCGCAGATATTCCGGCAGGCACTTGTGATTTTGGCGTCAAGGAACCAAAGCCGAATTCATGGAGCCAGAACTCGGTGTCAGACGATCCACCCGAGGATTTGCGGGGAGGGTCGGCGGCTTTTCGGCGCAAGCGCAGAGCCGCTCTGCGGCGCAGGACTCCGGCGAGATATTTTTCGCAGCCGACGGTTCTGGCTCCAGCCCGATGGGCACCAGCCTTCACCGCCCGATCATTACTGACAACGGTTATGTGCCTGGCACCGGTGCTCTGGCGTACCATCGTGATAATGACAGAATCCGCCGAGATTCCCCGTCCGGAATATTTCAGGATCAGATCCGGAAATTCCGCGTTTGCCGGCTCATCCGGTTTAGGCGATCCATCCATGACCAGCACAATTTTTTTATCCAGAGATTCCACAAGCCGACAGAGTTGACGCAATGAAAAACCGTTCCACGGTCCGGGCATGGAACATGCGGCGTGCAGGCAGTTGTATGCGTCAATAATGATCATAGTGGCGATCCTTTACCCGGCCATTGTAACGCATGGGCATGGCAAAATTAAAAATCAGGGATAAATATTTTATGTCCGGTTGAAAACCAATGGTTTCCAACGATAATGACACTTCCTCGCCCGGGTGGCGGAAT
>JAJZJL010000117.1 GCA_021810145.1 Planctomycetota bacterium
GATGATGATACAAAATGGTATGATGATTAACGGAGGCCCGCCCGGATACAATGTCATTTCGCCGAATTTGGCCGCGCAGTGGCGCGAAGCTTTGATTCAGCGGGATATTGGCGCTTCGGCCTATCGCTTGATCAAAATGCTGCCTGCGGGAATTTTCGTGGCCGGACCGCATGATTTGATGCTTTACAACCCGCAAAATGGAAAACCCGCATGGAAAAAGCCGGTGGAACTGCAGAAATACGGAACCATCGCGTTCGTCCGGCAGACGCGTCGCTACATCGCCGTGGCCATCGACCTGCCCATTGAACATGTTGTACTCATCAGCCGGCGCAACGGTCGCGTGGCCGGGGTGTTGCCGACCAATCCCGCCGATCACTTTTACTGGATGCAGTCCGACCCGGCGGGACGGCTGCTGCTTTGCGGGCAGACCGGTGCGGCCATGTACGATCCGACTATCAGCATCTCCGCTCCGGTATGGAGCCGAAATGGTCTGCATGATGCCTTTCCAACGGCCGCTTGTCTTACCGTGGATGGACTTATCACACCCACCGCGACGGGCATGGCCTGCATGGATATCACCAGCGGAGCCATACGGTGGAATCAGCCGGGACTCAATGCGGGATTGACATCCAACACCATGATCTGGATGCAGACGGCCCTGAACCACAATACGCTGGTGATGCTTACTCCGCGGAATTTAATGGCCATCTCCACCCGCACGGGCGATATTGCATGGAAGGCGGAGTTTGTGATGCAAACACGGCCGCCGCTGACCTCGGCCCAAATCGGCGATCCGGATATTGTCGCAATGGCGCAGGGTCCTCTCGGGCCGACGCCCAATATCATGCATTTGTATCTGATCAATCAAAAAGACCGGCAGGGCCGGCTGGATAACGGTTCGATTGTAATCGATCAGCAGCTTACACGATCCAACAGCGATCCGGAGGCACCGGAAATTCAGTCTTGGCTGCTGGTCAATGGCGGAATTTTATTTGAAGTCAATGGCGTCGTGTTCTATTGCCATACATAATAGTCGCAGTCAACCGCACCCGTACGAATCGGGGCGCAGGATGCCGTAAGGAGATTTAATTTGGCAGACGATACCGAAAGCACCATGCAAAGCAATGCAATAAATGCACCCGTTAGCCAACATCATGCGCTGCTTGGATTTGTGCGCCAGGCTCGTTACGTTGTGGCATGCATTGTGGTGGGATTCTTTTTCATTTTCCTGGCCGGAAAAGTCATTGCGTCTCCCAATATGGATGGCACCCGGGCTTTGGCCGCCGGCCCGGCGGTATCTCTGGTGGCGGAATTGGCGATGATCGGCGGCCTGGTTGCCGCGGTTGCCATCGGAACACTGCTGACCTGGCCGGATGCCCCGCATGCGGGACTCTTTATTGCCTCGGTGGGATTAATTTTCCTGGCCTGCCACTGGGGTCCCATTACACTGCTGCTGGCATTGCATCATACCGATTTGACCCGGGCCTACCGAATCGTGGCGTTGCAGAACATTTTCTGGGTTTTCTATATTCTCATCGGCGAGGCGGTTTCACGCGGCATTTATGAACTCATCGGCTCGCGAAACTGGCCGCTTTACCTGGGCCTCCCATGGCCGGTAAACGCTGCGGCAAACCACTCTATTCCGGCCACCGCCGGTTATCCATCCTTTTCCAATGTTTTGATTAACGGCTTTGCGTACCGCCCCATCGGCTCGCGTATCGGTCAGAATCTTCTGGCCTTTGCTTCCACCATGATCGTGGCCGCCATTTTCCTGTTTCTGTTGCTGAAATCGCAGCAGCCCGGTCAGGCCATTTTTGCCTGTTCAGTGGCCTTTGCGGCCGGTGCGTTTGTCAGCTCTCTTCTGGCACCGGAAGCTGACGCCTGGGTTATCTGGATTACACCACCGATCATCGCCGCCATTGGAGGCTTTCTCGCCCCCCACTTCGCACAACCTTATCCGGCGCATACCGGCTTGTTTCTCATGCGGACGCTGCCGATTTATTACAGTTCAGCCGGATTGGCCGGTGCTATTTTCGGTTATTACGCCGCCGTGCGTTTGCATTTTCGCCGGGTCGTGGAAACATTGCAGTCCCATGCGGTGACCGGATAAATACATCCGCCACTGCAGGGTACGGGAATCTGTATAAATGCGATGCGGTCGCATATGAATGAAAAAGATTGTTCGGCATGGCAAAAAAAGAGCTTACGATTTCTCTCGCGGCAAAATGCCAACTGCTCTTCGGATTTGCCGTGCTGGTTATCATTGCAGGCGCATTGGCTGTTCCGTGGCAGCGCATGGAACAGCTTACCAGCCGCGAACCCGTTTATGAAGCCCGTATCGCGGCTGACATGACTCTGCGGGAGGCCCATGTTCAACACGCTACCGCCGGAAATCCCGGTCACGCGGCGCTGCTATGGCAGGCTGCGCATATACGCAGTTTGCATTATCCGCAGCCGACTGTCGCATTGCTGCCCCAACCGGGTACAGCTTCGGCACATGCGACCGCTTTTGAGCGCGACGCCATTAAATATTTTCTCAAACATTCCCGCCAGAATCAGTATGGCCATTTATCGCAGAGCATCCCCCACCATCCAGTTTATCAATACGCCGCCGCGGTGCGGGCGTCAGTGAGCTGCCTGAAATGCCATGCCCAATGGCAAAAGTGGTTGTCTCCGCACAACCAGGCAGAGTCCGTTCCCGCCGGAGGCCCCCAACCGCATACAGCCAACGCACCATCGATGGGTCAGATCCCCGCCGTTGCGCCCCTGGTTGCTATTGTGCAGGTAGCCATGCCCGTAACACCTGATCTGGATCAATTGCTGCTCAATCGCGTGGTCATTGTGGTTTCCGGCCTCATTGGCGGATCGCTGGCGATCATTGTCTTTTACCTCATCACCACCCGGCTGATTCTGCAACCCGTGCGGGTGCTGCGGAACACTGCGGAAAAGGTGGCGAAAGGAGATATGGATATCCGTTCGGCGATTTCCACGGGCGATGAATTTGAGCAATTGTCCGATACGTTTAATACCATGCTTACCACTTTAAAGGCTTCACAGGATCAGTTGGAAGCAACCAATCGCAGTTTGGATACGCGCGTTGGTGAATTGGCTCAATCCAATACCGATCTGTTTCAAGCCAGTAAAATGAAATCCGAATTTCTTACCAATGTCAGCCACGAACTGCGCACACCGCTTAATGCCATCATCGGCTTCGCCGAACTGCTTTCCACCGCCAAACCCTCCGCCGAGGACCCGCGGTGGAACCGCTATATTGACAACATTCTCACCAGCGCCCGGCAGCTTCTGGACCTCATTAACGATCTGCTTGATTTAGCCAAAATTGAGGCTGGAAAAATCGTCCTGCGCACCGAACGCATCAACGTGCCGGATGTATGTGAATCGTTGGTGAATTTTATGCGCCCGCTGGCTCAGAAGAAAAATATCGAATTATCCCTTGCGGTTCATGCCCCGGTTCCTCTGGTTAGCACCGATCCCGCCCGATTTCAGCAGATTCTTTACAACTTTCTTTCCAATGCCATTAAGTTCACCCCCGCCGACGGACGCGTGGCCGTCACCGTAACATCACTGGATGCCGAGCATGTAAAGATTGCCGTTACCGATACCGGGCCTGGAATTGCTCCGGACCACCACGCCAGCATTTTTGAGAAATTCAATCAATTGGACGCATCCGTAACCCGGCACCACGGCGGCACCGGCCTGGGGCTTACCATCAGCCGGGAACTGGCCAACATGCTCCACGCAAACATAGAACTCGTCAGTGACGTCGGCAAAGGTGCCACCTTCAGCTTAATTATTCCCATCTCCGCGCATGGACAGTAACGCTGCGGCAAGCCTGGAAGCGATGCGCGGCATCCGCCCGGCAACTTGCGCATCGGCAATACCAATGCCGTGGCTATAATGAGAATATGAATCTGGAACCGCGTGATGAAAAGGCCACGAAATCATTATAATCATTTTCCCCGGCAATCGCTGGTCATTATGGCGCTCTTTGCCGCAACACTTCTGATCGTATCGCTTTTACCCTGGCTTGATTCCATCGCGGCAAAATGGGGCTTCGTTGCGGCTCCCGGACATATTGCGTGGCAAACAGACCTTCGTGCCGGACAAGCCGAAAGCCGCAAAACGGGAAGGCTTTTGCTGGTGGATTTTCAGGCTTCCTGGTGTCCGCCCTGCCGGCTGATGGATCGCACGGTCTGGACCGACCGCAGCGTCGCACAGATCATCCACCGTCATTTTATTGCCGTTCGGGAAGATATTGATTCGCCGGAAGGGAAAACCGATGCGCGCCACTTTCATGTGCAGGTATTGCCCACGATACTGGTGCTTAATTCGCTTGGAATGATTGTCAATGTCGCCCAGAGCATGGGAGCACGGCAAACGCGGCGGTTTTTAACGCAAAGCATGACCCATGCGGAGCGGGTGGGAACCCGGGATCAACCGGCAATTCCCAAGTCATACCCGATCCACCACAGCGCCGCGATTGCCAAGCAGTGAAGAGTGAATGCTGCTATTTTTGACCGTAGTACGCACCGGGACCGTGCTTTCGCAAAAAATGTTTATCCAATAGTTCGTCGGCAATGGGTTGAACATCCGGGGCCAGAGCCAGCGTTTGAAGTTGCATTTTGGCCACGAGTTCAAGCACCAGTGCGTTTTCCAGAGCCTTGGCCGCGGAAGGTCCCCAGGCAAACGGCGCATGGCTGGCAACCAGTACGCCGGGAATCTGGGCCGGATTCAGGCCATGCTCCTTAAAGCACTCGATGATCACACGACCGGTGTTCAATTCATAATCAGTATGAATTTCTTCGGGTAGCAAATCCCGCGTTACCGGAACCGCACCGTAAAACGTATCCGCATGCGTTGTGCCCAGACAGTTAATTTCCCGCCTGGCTTGGGCAAAGCTCGTGGCGTGAATCGAATGGGTATGCACGATGCCACCGATATCTGAACAATTTTGATAGAGAAATAAATGCGTTGGTGTATCCGATGACGGGCGGGCGGTGCCTTCTATTATCCGGCCGTCGGCAATTGAGAGCACGACCATATCCTCCGGCCGCAATTTCTCATACGCCACACCGCTGGGTTTTATAGCCATGACACCGGCAACCCGGTCCACGCCACTTACATTGCCCCAGGTAAGGGCCACCAACCCCAGTGTTACCAGATCACGGTTGGCCTGATACACCATCTGTTTAAGTTCATCATGCGCCACATTCAACTCCTGGCCTGATCGCGAATATCCAGTAACTCTTTCATGGCTGTCCCCAGATGCGCTGTGGAATCCTTGAGTCCAAACGCATCATGCAGTTGCCGATACACTTTGAACAGCCGTTCATAAATGACGGCATTCGCGGCGATCGGCGTAAATGTGCGAGCTGGCTCGCCGACCATGCTGTTTATCGCGGCGTCAAAGGTGGCATGCCCGCCCCGGCTTTCGCCCGCGGCTACCGCCCCGGCTATGGCCGCTCCAAAGGCACAGGTCTGCCCGCTGCGCGATATGCCCACGGGCCGGTTCATGACATCGGCATATATCTGCATGGCAAGATGATTTTTTGCGGATATGCCGCCGCCATTGATAACCCGATGCACCGGCAGGCCGAATTCCTCAAAACGCTCCATAATCACGCGGGCACCAAAGGCGGTGGCCTCAATGAGTGTGCGGTAAATTTCCGCCGGCGTACTGTGCAGGGTAAGCCCCAGAATCAGACCGGTGAGACGTTGATCCACCAGTACGGTCCGATTGCCATTATGCCAGTCCAGGCTGATCAAACCGCTGGCGCCCGGCTTCATTTCCACGGCGGCTGCGGTTAACGCCTCATGCGAACCGGCGTTTCCCTGCGGTTGCACGACGGATACAAACCAGTTGAATATATCGCCCACCGCGGATTGTCCCGCCTCAAGACCAAAATAATCCGGCAGTACCGATCCCGGAACAATGCCGCAAAGGCCCGGAATATCGGCAAGACGGCTGGTCTCCGGCACCACCATGATGTCACAGGTGGATGTCCCGATAAGTTTGACCAGCACATTGCTTTTTATGCCCGCACCAACCGCTCCAAGATGCGCGTCAAAAGCGCCAACCGCCACCGGAATTCCCGCCGGAAGGCCAAACACTTTCGCATAGTGCTCGCTCAACTTGCCGGCCTCTTGCGCGGATGAACAGGCCTTTCCAGGAAGTGTTTTTCCAATTCGCACCAGTCGCGGGTCAAGCGCCGCCAGAAATTCACCGTCGGGATAACCACCCCAGGAGGGATTATAAAACGCCTTGTGACCCGCTGCGCAAATGCCGCGACGGAGCATTGCCGGAGCCGTTGTTCCGGTAATGGCGGCGGGAATCCAGTCGGCAATTTCCACCCAGGTGTAAGCGGCCTCAAAAACCTTTGGGGCGGTGCGGGCGCAATGCAATATTTTGGCCCAGAACCATTCCGATGAATAGCGTCCACCGCATTTAGCCAGATACTGCGGTCGCATCTTCCCCGCAGTGGCGGTTATTTCTTCCGCTTCAGCATGGGAGGTATGATCTTTCCATAACCAGACTTTGGCCGCCGGATCATCGGCAAACGCCGGATCAAATGCCAGCGATTGGCCGAGCTTATCCACCGGCATGGGAGAACTTCCGGTCGTATCCACGCCGATCCCGATGATTTCCCGGGTGTCAAAATCTTTACGTTTCGACCGTGCGAGTCTCAGCACATCTTGGATAGCGGCCTGCGTGCCATCAAGATAGTCCTGTGGATCTTGCCGGGCCAGCAAGGGATCGCGCGAATCCACAATCACGCCATCTATTCCATGGCGATAGTTGCTTACACCGGTGGCAATTTCCTCACCCGATGCCACATCCACAAGCAGTGCCCGCACGGAAGCCGTGCCGAAATCCAGTCCAACGGCGTAACGGTGTGGCATAATATCCTCGACAATCAATCAATTCTGCTGCGATGGTTCTGACCGCCTGGTGTCGGTCAGCCCGCCCACCCACTGACTATACCGGCCATTATTCATGCCGATACACATCCCATTTGAGGTAATTGCTTAATGCATCATCAATGCCCGCCGCCACTTCGGCCTTGGTCGCGGCAACATGGTGTTCATATCCTTCCCGGCAGATAAACTGCAGCAGAGCCTGCAGGCGGTTAACTTTAAATACCCCATAGCCACCGAAGGTATCGAGTTTTTCGCCGGTGAATTCTCCTTCACCAACATACGCCCGAATCAGACCATTGTTGTCATCCGTGGAGACGCGGCAATAGGTAAAGGGTCCGGCGGCAATGCTTCCCACAATGGTTCCGTACGTATTATCGCGTCCCACAGTGCCGGCAATGATTTCCTGATAATCCATTTTCTGGCTTTCAAAGAAGTCCTTTGGCAGGTTGGAGCAGTGGAAAACCACACCCTTATCCGGATCGGTTCCGTAATTGTTGTTCCAGTCCAGCAATGCGGCCGGCTTTCCCGAAGCCGCCTGCAGAATGTACATACCCACCACGCCGGTAATGTCCGTTTCGCAGGCGCTGGGCATCAAGCCATTGGACATCATGCTCATCAGCGTGCAGGGTACAACACCGTAGAATTCTTCCAGCGCCGTCCAGCACTGTATGGCCGTGGCAACAAGTTCCCGTTCCTTGATGAATTTTTCAATGGCCACACCGAGCTTGGCCATTTTAATAACGCTTAATTGCGGAATACCACCCGTCGCCGTATATCCTTGAATACCGGCAAGTTTTTCCTTTACCGCCGCATCGGTATCGGAGAGTTTCGTCGCTACGCCCAACACTTCCGAAAGATCCAGCGTTTCAATGCTGATGCCCGCGGTTTCCAGCAGTTTTTCACTGTAGCGCACGGTATTAAATGCGCCGGGACGGGCTCCAATGGCACCGATTCTGGCCCCTTTCAAGGCTCGTACCACGCGGCAGGCCGCCGCGAAGCGCTGAATATCAATTGAGAATTCCTTACTGCCGGGATCTTCCGTATGCAAGGTGGTAAGCGAATACGTAATACCATACTGCCGCAGATTGTTGCAGGCTGACATTTTTCCACAGAAGCTGTCGCGCCGGTCTTTAATGGTCATGGTCTGCGCGCGATCGTTAAACGCATGAACCAGTACCGGCACATTCAACCCGGACCAGCGAAGCGTATTGGCAATCGCCCGTTCGTCACCAAAATTCGGCAGCGTTACCAGTATGCCATCAATTTCATGGCGATGTTTTTGAAACAGCTCGGCATATTTTCTGGCATCCGCCAGAGATTCAACCGCCCCGCCATTGGTTTGGTCCGCAGGAAGAATAATGGTTTTAATATGATGCTTGGCCAGCACATCCAATACTTCCTTGCGGCCGGTCACGCATAAGTGGGCGGGAAAAAAACCACGGTTTCCAACAATTACGCCAAGTGTAGTCACAGGACAAGTCTCCAAACTAGCGGCCTTCATACCATCCAAAAACCACGAATTTGTTATGGTAAGCCATACCTTGCCCTGCGAGCAAGTTTATGCAACCTCGCCGGACGCGGACAATCATTTCATACCAGCAATCTTACTATTTATCCTAACGGCTTTGGTGCCACGGGCCGCGCAAAGTCCAGCCGGCCGCGAGGGCGAAAAAAAGGGGATTCAGGCGGCAATACGCCCCAGGATGTGTCGATTCCCGTGAACCATGCGCGCATCGGATATTTATCTTCGGAAAAAGGTCTTTCCAGGCATATTAACTTTGCTCAGGCGATTGTTGACATACAGCCCCTCTAGAATAAATTCTCCGGCGCTCACCAGAGACGCCGGATCATCCGGCGGCATATTCAAGGCTTTCGCCATTCGCACCGCCGCCGGCTTCAGCCCTTTTACATGACTGTAATTTTCCAACATGGTCGCGGTGGATACTTCATCTCCGACCTGCAGGGTCAATCCACCCTTGAATTGTTGACATATATCATCCAGCGAATCAATATCGCAGTGCCGGCTGAAAACAAGTTTCACGGCCTCGCCAATCAGCGAGGTAACGAGTTTATCCTCCGCGGATTCACCCTCCGCAAGCATGAGTTCAATTTTACCCCGGCAACTGGCATGAATAAACGGCAGATCATCCGCCCGCGCAACGACCGAATTTTCTCCATGGACGATACCACGCCGTTCGGCCGAACTCACAAGATTTTCAGCCGTCGTAATCGAACATCGAACACTTACTCCGCTGGCCTGATTGATGTGCGGACTGTGCCGGGCGAGGCGCACAAACTCCTCGAGGATTTCGTGCATGAATTGTGGAATCTGCACGCTCACTCCGCTGTCACGATTGAGCCACGCATTTTCGCGGGTAATTTTGATTGCTTCCGCAATACTGTGCGGATAATGCGTACGCACAACGGTGCCAATGCGATCTTTCAGCGGCGTAACAATCCGACCGCGATTGGTGTAATCTTCGGGGTTCGCGGAAAACACCATACAGATGTCCAAATCCAGGCGAATTGGATAGCCGCGAATCTGTACGTCACGTTCCTCCAGCACATTGAACAAACCGACCTGAATCTTCGGTGCCAGGTCAGGCAGTTCATTCATGGCAAAGATGCCACGGTTACAGCGCGGAATAAGCCCGAAGTGCATGGTGGTTTCGTCCGATAAATATCGCCCCTGAGCATGCCGCACGAGGTCAATTTCACCGATCAAATCCGCTATTGTTACATCCGGCGTGGCGAGCTTTTCATGGTAACGATTGCTGCGGTGAACCCATTCAATGGCGGCATTATCGCCTTGTTCCGCGATAATTTTCTTTCCCGACGCCAAGTGCGGTTCCAGCGGGTCATCAGGTATTTCACATTGCGATAAAACGGGGATCCACTCATCCAGCAAGTCAGGCAGCATCCGCAGCAGGCGCGTTTTGGCCTGCCCGCGCAAACCCAGAAACAGCATGTCATGACGGCTTAAAATGCCATTTACCACTTCCGGGATTACGGTATCGCGATACCCCACGATACCCGGAAACAGCTCCTGGCCGCTGCGCAGCGCCGCAATGACATTTCGACGCAACTCATCTTTAACGGAACATGGCCGATACGACATTGTTTTCAATTCACCAACGGTACGTGCGGCAGGAGCCTTGGCCATGATAATCCTCTTCAAGTTCCAACATACGAATGTATTTACCGTCGCCGATGATTCAGCAGGCACCGGCGGCAGCCATTACCGACTCACCTCTCCAACCAACCAAAGATGTTAGCGCGTCGGGGCTGGAGAATCAATGGCCGCCGATGTTGATATGGCCGGAACCTTTTAAGAAAACAGCCGTAAACGGTTATTCCGGGATAACATTCAGCCAACCAGGCCGCACACCGGCGGTTAAATAATGTTGATGGCCCGGCTGGCAACCAGCACCACCACACCGAGAGAAATAATGGATTGCAACATGGTCAACAATTTGGCCCAGCGGGACAGAACGGGTGTATCGGTCGGAGAGAAGGCGGTGCTGGTGGTAAAGGCGACAAATAAATAATCCAAAAAGCGCGGCGACCAGGAAGGATCGCTGTTTTTCATTGTCATCTGCGGAAACAGGAAGCAGCCCGTCTGATAATGCCCCCGGCTCGCCCGCGCATGCGGTCCGCCGCCATCGAGCCGCCAATACCAGAACGCAAAAATCAGAATATTGATTACCCAAAGCAACCCGGCCGCCTCCAGCATCTGCACAGGCGAATCATGATGGTGCGGCAAATCCCGCACCAGTGTAAAAAGCGAATATGCGGAAAACAGTGTGATAATCCCGGCTGTAAGGTGACCGCAGACATGGCTCTGAAAAAACCGATGCCGCAATCTGAAAATAATCAAGGGAATTAAAACCGCCGTCACGACTGCCAGCAGCAACCACCGGGGCCCCAATGTCATGGTCGGCGGCAAGAGCATATACAAACCGCACGTTGCCCAGGTAGCCAACAGCGGAATAGACAGCGGTTCGAGGACCACCACCCCGGCCTTATTTTGTGCGGTCGCCGCCGCCTCGTGTTTTGCTGCCTGTGCGTCGCTCATATTCTTATCATACCATACAGAATCAGATTTCTTGCGGTTGGCTGTTCTCCACAACCGGCATGTTCAGGCTTTTGCACGCAGCGTAAAGATCGATGCCTCCGGCGGGACACGCAAACGAATCGGGACGCTTTGCCCCAGCCCACTGCTGACATACATCTGTTTTCGAGCACCATGGGAATCGGGCGCAAGCCTGTACCATCCGCGGATGTATTGCCGATGTTTCATGGGTACAAAAAGCGAACCCACCAGCGGCAGGTGAACCTGCCCGCCGTGGGTATGGCCGCAGAGCATTAATTGCCACGGATAGTCTCGCAGCATTTCGTATCCGTCCGGGTTATGCTGCAGGCAAACACACGCCGCGCGTTCCGGCACGGCGGCAAAAGCGGCCTGGCCATCGGCGTTGCCGGTCCAGAGTTCATCCATTCCGACAATGTAAAGCCTGGCTGCACCGCGCTCAACGGTGTGCTGCGTATTGCACAGCAGTTTGATCCGGTGTTTATCCAGCAGCTTGCGCAAACGCTTATGAATCGCACGATGCGCAGAGCGGGGCCCGACATGCCGCCAGGAATATTCGTGATAATCATGATTGCCGAAAATGGCCACCACACCATCGCCGGCGCAGAGCATTGGCAACAGCGATTCAAGCTTATCCAGCGAACCGCCGCGATATTCAATTAAATCACCGGTAATGACAATGATATCCGGCTTCTCCGCCACCAGTTCGCTTATCACCCGGCGCAAGTAGCTCTGATCGGTGCGACCGGTATGCAAATCTGTTAATTGGGCCATTTTATAGCCGTCAAATGCGGCCGGAAGATACGGCATGGAAACGTCAAAACGCGTAAGCTTCCAGCGTTTGGGCGCAATAAATCGCGGCCAGATCAGTGCGGAAAGTCCATAATAGCCGATGGATTTAATTACCGTGGCCAAAGTTCCGTGCCGGAATATAACCTGTTCCAACCGGCGATCATGGAGAGATTTTTCGATATCAAACTGGGGCGTGTTGCGTTTTTTTCCGGCCATGCCACATTCCATAGAACATTGTTCGTGCGCGTGAGAATCAAATCTTACCTCCGGAGAACCGGTCCGGGCATTCAGGATGTAAGTTGATAACGAATAACAAATTTACTCTGCACCGGCTTTCCGCCCACGATATTGGGCAGAAACCGCGCCTGCATCAACGCATTGATAATCGCCTGATCAATACCGGCGTGCCCGGATGATATTAACACTTTCACATCAGCCACCGTACCATCGCGACGAATCGTCAATTGAAATTTTGGATTCACCAGATGCGCTGGCCACGCAAATTGATATCTCAGAGGCATGATCGGGTTGGGCGGCGGCTTGACGATACTTCCCCCCCCACCGACACCGGCCCCGCGACCGCGTCCCGGTCCGCCGCCGGTGGCGGATCCCAGGCTGGTTTGTGCTCCGGGCTTGAATAACTGTACCACCGCACCAGCACCACCACCAGCCGCGTCGGGCTGGGCACCGCGCGAATCCGGCTGCGGACCACGGCTGCGCGCACCGGTACTGGGGGTTTGGCGTTGCGATATTTTGGTCCGCAGCGCTTTGGGTGCCGGTTGATTCGCCGGAGCAGCCCAGGCGTTGTGATCACGCTTGATACCAATTATTGGTAACGTGGCATGAAGTGCATTGGCGTTATCCAAAAGGGCCAGAGCCTGAGGATGCGGCATGAAAAGGGGCTTATCGGGCAAATGAGGAGGTGCCGGCAGCGGGCCCGGGTGCCACCGGGCGGCCGGATTGGATGCAAGGTTGTCATCTGCGACGGATTGAATAATCCCCCCGACCGCGGTTGCCGAACCGTTGCCCTGCTCGGTACCGCCACCTCCGCCCATCGCACGCCAATGCAAAACCCATAATGTTGTCGCCACCAGAGCTGCTTCAATGAGCACGGCCAAAAGGAAACATAACAATGCTGACACTGGAATAACCAACTCTTTAAGCCGAAGGATAATGATGCGGCGTGTTTCAGCCAGCCAGGCCAGTTCAGCCGCCTCATCGGGTGATAAGGCGTTATGCGGTGTCAGCGCAAGAAGATCCGCGGGCGGCGCAGCTTGGTCATCGGGTTCCAGCAGGAAATTATCACCGCCGGAAGTGGAAGTCCCCGAAACGGCAAAGTGGGTGTCACCTTGAACGTGATCATCCGACTGCGGAACCTGACCGGTTTCTAACGGCAAATCGGAGGCTAAGACTTCAGAAGTCCCTGCTTGGCGCACGACGAATTGAACCGGAGTTTCACTCATGATTGTCACACGGCATACCGCCGCATAGTCCTCAAAAGCTTTCCGGCCGGCCCGCGGAGTGGTAAATCAGCCTACGGAAAGAACCGTGTAATGGATTTCCCCACGGGGCACCGATACGCGCACCAGTTGTCCGACCCTGGCGCGCATCAGGGCTTCACCCAGTGGGCTTTTAGCGGAAACCTCCATGATCTCGGCATCGGAATTAAACGCATCGGTGTTTAATTCACCGACCAGGCGGAAGATCTCTTCATCGCCACTTTTCTGATCCCGAACTTTTACAGTGCTGCCCAAAAATACCATGTCAGCGGGAATATCATCCGGGTTTACAACCGATGCCGCACGCAAGCGGGCTTCCATGTCCTTAATACGCGCTTCCAGGAGGGATAACTCTTCCCGCGCGGCATGATAATCGGCGTTCTCCTTCAAATCCCCTTTTTCCCGGGCCTCGGCAATACGCGCCGAGATATGCGGACGCTGGTCGATCATCTGCCTGAGCTGAGATTCAAGCTTCTTTTTTTCTTCCTTGGTTAACAATTGCATTTCCATGCATCACCTCGCTGGTATGAGATTAATACTTTAGCCGTGCGTGCCTGTTGCCGCACCGCCATCTGCCACAATCTTACATCAATTCAAGCCAAGAAACGTCATCATATGCTGGTCGTAAATTTCCTGTGCTGACGCCTCCGTGAGATTCAGCCGCAATTCATTGATCACTTTCGTCCCCTCACGAATCCAAAGCTGGAAACACGGCCCGCAAATACTGGCGTGAATCTGTTCTCCCAAGGCTCCGCTGAAGGGTCGATCTTTCATTTTCGGGCCAATGCGCCCGCAGCGACGGCACTGAATATTACCGGCGGACACCAATTCCGGCGTAAGTTCCGCCTGTTTGGTTTCCGGAATCGGAGATCCGAGTTCCTTGAGCATATCCGCCATTTGATTTCTGGGCATCAGATCACCCTGATCATGGGCAACCCGATAGCCGCGCGTAAGCGTATTAACAGCCCCCTCCGGATCGCCTACACCACGCTGGGCCTCCGCCAGGAGAACATAAGCGGGCGACAGCCCGGATTTAAGCTGCAAAGCCCGCATCAGCACGGGAATGGCCTCTTTATACATCTGGCCTTCCACATAAGCCCTGCCCAAGGACATAAATCCAAGCTCGTTTTGCGGGTCTGCTTCGGTCATGCTCTTGAACCGGTCTATGCGTGCTTGATCAACCATACCCATCATACTCCATCACATACAGCCTGATACGCCGCAACAACTGCAAATCGATATCAAACTGTCTTACTATAGATTCTACCGGCTAACTCCGGCAGAACAAAGCGTTATGAAAACATCCATTCATCAATCCTGCCATTACCAACTGCCACGAAACTTCTCGATCCCCGAATCCCAAGCCACCCGCCAACCACATATCCCAAGTACGTCGATTGTCGATCGTGATTCATCGCACTTTCATTGGCCATTGTATGCGCCCGCCCGCGGGGTTATGAATACGTTCTTTTGACCCAGTGCAGCTGCAATGGATTTGACAAAAAGTAAAGGAAACAGGGACAAATTGATAATTAAGCGGCCCGGGGCGGTTTCCAGCGGTACTCATTGCCGGAAATTTCGGTTAACGTATTCATAGTTTTCGGCTCGGCGAATAAAATGCGGGTGCTTTTCCCGACCCAACCGGGATCAGTCAGCAAGAGCCTGTTACAAAGTTCAGTTACGCGGCCACTGTGCGTGAGGAGTTTCTGTCATGCGTTATTCATTACTCAAAAAAACCGGGGTTATGGGCATTGTGCTGGCAACCTTGTCCATGGTGCTTTTGTGCGGCAAACCTCTTTTTGCCGCCAC
>JAJZJL010000118.1 GCA_021810145.1 Planctomycetota bacterium
ATTCAAAACCTGATCAAAGCGCAGCGCTTCCATGCCCCTTCTAACTCCCAACTCCTGACTCCTAACTCCTCCCCCCTCTCGTGCCGCTACGGTGAAAACGCAACCATAAGTCCGGGGTGCCACGAGCAATGATCAGTGCCCCTCGGCACACCCGGGAAGCAACGGGCAACGTATCGCGGTACGGCGGGTATATGCGATGGCGAGCTGGATTGGAGTATGGATTTGGCGGATGGTGCCGGTAACGGCAGCGTTAGAAAGCCACGGATCAGGGCCATGAGGGCCTTGCAGAATCTGTCACAGGCCCTTCGCCGCCCGAAGGCGCTGCCGGCGGCGTTGCCAAACAGGCTCCGAGGTGTGAGGGTGCGCCGTTACGGCATCATGGGAAAATGCAATTTTCCCGCAAGTTCCGGATGTTTCTGCAGATATGTGCGTACCATGGAAAAATAGCTGGTTTCCTCAACGGCTAAATCATCGAGTGCCAGGTCGTGACGGGCCGCGGCCACGGTTGCTTCCGTGGGAGCTTCAATTTCCAGAAAGTAGCCAAAAACCGGCATATCGTCGAGTTCCACAAGACAATCGCGGAATTCAAAGCTTCGGCGGCGTTTCTGAAATTCCATGGTTTTGACATATCCAAGATTCATTAACAGCAATTCCACCATGGCGGGAGGCTGGGCCGAAACGTCAATGGACGGCCGGCTGCTGATCTCGGTGCCGCTTTTCCGGCCCTTCCAGGTTATGATGCTGGGTAACACCTGTCCCTCCGGGGTTATTCTGTGGCGCAGGCGCAGCACCGACCGGCCGGCCCGCAGTTGGCCATCGGAAGTATCCAGAAAGATATTGGTTTCCGTCACATCGCGGACGTACTGTGCCCCGGCCTGACCAATCCGCCGGGACATTTGTTCGTAATCGCCGGGAACCCGGAGCTTAATTTCTATTTCATTCGGGGTATGATGCAATCTGGTCATATCATCCGGATTCCTGTAAAGGATTCATGCTTACCGGAACAGAGCGATGATGGCGGTCTGTCCATGGATAAAATTCCGCCCGCCAACGGGGCCCAATTCACCGGCACAGAAAAAGCCCGCCACCGGAATGGCTCCCACCACTTCGCGAAGCGCCTGAATGTCATGGTGCGGTGTGCCAAAAAGATTCATTCCGCGGCCGTTGCAACTGAACATCAGCGCACCATGGGGTAGCTCGGCCAGCATCAATTCACCCTGCAGCAGCAATCGCAAATCTTCATCCGCGGAACGCCCATCCTGCAGGTGAAATTGAATCACCTGTCCCGGCTGCACGAAATCACCGATTGAAATACTGCCATTGGCCCGATGAATCTCCAGAATGTTGCGCACCAGAAAATCACCGCGGCCAAAATTCCCTTTGCGCTGATCAATCACCCGCCCGATCAGCAGGCTGCGCATCTGAATCAGTTCTCTGTCTGCCATCGACAGCCCGGACATCATATCCCGTACCGCGGTCATGGCCGGTTTGTCATCGAGCATTTCAATAATGTTTTCATGACCCTGGGTTATCGTAAACGTGGGGCCTACCGGGCGGCACCCCTGCGACACCACGCAATCTACCTCCAGCGGCCCCGCAAATGATACGCCGATCATACCGCTGTTAAAAATATGATCATTAATGGCCAGTCGCGTTTCGCCCGGTCTCTGCACACCGCTGGCCATGCCGCCAACCACCGGGGCGTTCGGAAACTCCTTCGAGCACGCCTCCAGCAACTGCACCACCGGCGTGGTAAACGGATCCGCCAGCATGATAAAGAGCCGTAAATTCGGCCCGGCTTCCAGACGTGCCCGCAGCGTGCTGTTTTCCCCCAGAAGTTCCGACCACTCCTCATCGGCAAAACGAAAATGATCCACGGTTACCCCGGGAATCGAAAAGCCAATCGCCGACACGGCCGGTTTTCGCTCAATTTCGCGATCCACACCCAGGACGCTTTCGGCCGTGCAGGCCAGAAGCGTTCGACAATGCGTGCGCTCCAGCAGCCCGCCGGTGATGCGGGAAAAATCCGCCTGCAGCAACGAGGATACAAACACCACCAGCAGATCCATCGGCAGATCGCCCATTTGTCCGCCAAGCTGCGTGGCGATGCTTTCGACAATGGTGGCCGGGTTTGTCTCGGCGATAATGGCGGAAGATAAGCGCATGAAGCAAAACTCCTGTACCTCCGCCAGTATAGTTAGCCATGCCACCGCCAGCCAGTGAGGGTGGGACATCGCCGTCATGCTACGCCCCGGCGCAGCGTGCCGGATTCCATTTTTGATGCAGTCTTTTCAGATGCGCATCTATCATATTCAATGACAACTGCGGAAAGCCCCCCGAAATTCGCCCGCGTAATTGCCGCCGCTTGACGCCCTCTGACATAGCGTACAATATAGCTCAAGAGGTGTTAACGTGCTGGAAATCGACCAATTGCTTATGGACATGGAGTCGTTCCGCGTGGAGCGTACCGAATCTCTAAGCGACACGGACAAATTCTGTAAGGCGATTTGCGCCTTTTCCAATGATATGCCCGGAACCGGTTTGCCCGGATACTTATTTGTCGGCGTGGACAAAAGGGGCATGCCTGCGGGAGCAAACATTGATGAGCGACTGCTGGAGAGCCTGGCCAGCCATAGAAATAACGGGCAGATACTTCCGGTTCCCAACATGAATGTTTTCAAGCATCTCTGCCGTGGTAAAGCCATTGCCGTGGTGCAGGTTCAACCATCGGATATGCCGCCGGTGCGGTACAAGCAGGTGGTATACATTCGGACGGGGCCTTCCACGGGCATTGCCACGGCGGAACAGGAGCGGCGACTGGAGGAGAGGCGAGTGGATCGCGCCCGAACCTGGGACACCCGGGCTTGCATGGATGCGTCCCTGAGCGATCTTGAATTGGACCTCTTCAAGTTGACCTATCTCCCCAAGGCCGTTTCACGCGCGGTTCTGGATGAAAATGGGCGCTCTATTGAGGAGCAACTTGGCTCGCTGCGCTTCTTTCACAGGGGCCGCACGGCTCCGACCAACGCCGCTGTGCTGCTTTTTGGAAAAGACCCGTTGTCATTCTTTCCCGGCGCGTACGTGCAATACGTAAGTTACGACGGGCTGACACAGGGTGATCAGCCGCTTAAGGAACAGAGAATCTCCGGCGATTTCCTCAATGTCATGCGTGATCTTGATCGCCTGGCGAAGGATCTGGCAAACTATCGACCTGTGCGCCGCGACGACCTGTCCGAGGAATTGGTGGCCGATTATCCGGAAATCGCGCTGCATGAACTGTTTATGAACGCGATTCTGCATCGAAATTATGATGGCTCAACTACGCCGGTATCAATTAATCAGTTTTCGGATCGTATCGAAATACAAAACCCGGGGTCCCTGTATGGCGACCTCACCCGGGATCAATTTCCGGACGGCACCGCATATCGCAATCCAGTGCTGGCCGAGGCGGCCAAGACGCTCGGGTTTGCCAACCGGTTTGGCCGCGGAATCAAGCTCGCTCAAAACAGGCTGGAAAAAAACGGCAGTCCACGACTGGAATATGTGGTTGGGGAGAATCATCTTGTGATGATTGTGAGGAAGCGTCCGTGAAGACAATAGCATTTTTTAATAACAAGGGTGGCGTGGGCACAACCTCCATGGTTTATCACTTGGCATGGATGTTACAGGATTTGGGCCACAACGTGTTGGCGGTCGATCTCGATCCGCAATCCAATCTTACCAGCATATTCCTGGACGAGACCAAACTTGAAAACCTCTGGCCTGAAGGAAAACACCCGGAAACGATCCTTGGGGCGGTTGAACCGCTAATCGAAAGCCTGGGCGACATTCAAACACCCACACCAATTCCAATCGCACCGGGGCTTTGGACTATCGCGGGCGACCTGGGACTTAGCACGTTCGAGGACCGTCTGTCCGACGCCTGGGGCAAGTGTCTGGATGACAAGGCTCCAATCGCCGGCGACGGCTTCAGGGTTGTCACCGCTTTTTATCGTTTGATGAAATCGGCCGCAGAGCAATGCGGCAGCGAACTGGTGCTCTTTGACGTCGGACCGAATATTGGTGCATTGAATCGCGCCGCACTGGTCGCGGCCGATTTTGTTGTGATCCCGCTGGGGGCGGATGTATTCTCTCTGCAGGGATTACGTAACCTTGGCCCGACGCTTCGGGATTGGAGGGAAGGATGGGCGACGCGAACAAAAGGCAAGGTCCCGGCGGGGCTTACGCTACCGTCAGGCCGTATGCAACCACTTGGATATGTTTTGCTGAATCCATCGGTTCGGGAAAACCGACCCGTAAAATCCTATTTGAGATGGGCCAACCGTATCCCCGCCACCTACAGCAAAGAAATCCTCGGCGAAACGCAATATCCCCGGGCCGCCGGGGACGACCCCAATCAGCTTGCCATGCTGAAGCATTTCAAAAGCCTCATGCCCATGGCCCAGGATGCCCGGAAACCGATGTTTCATTTGACCGCCGCGGATGGTGCCATTGGTGGCCACGCCAGCGCCGTTCGCGATTGTGGAGACCAGTTTAGAGATCTGGCCAATCGAATTCTGAATCTCCTGGAGCCTCATTAGCACGATAACAAGTGCGGGTGCGATGCAATTGGTTTCATATCACGGGTGGAATCTGCTGTCCAAGCGGGGCGCTATACCAACGTTGCGCGCTGACTCAGATGCTTCAAAGGGCGGACACGCAAGCGATCATCGCATTGTCCACAAGGCGATGATCGATTCCGCAATTCTGCAGCGGGCTTCAAGAGGTTCATCGGAGTCGTGAAGATTTGGCTTTTAATTGGGTCGCAATTGCACATTGCATCAGCAGCCGGGGTTGTCGCCGGTGGTAGGACGCTTCTCGTAAATAATGTCTCAAGGGCTATGGTGATGTGTTGTTTATATACAGAAACTCCCCCACGCGCCGCAAGACTTTCGAGAACCGCTCCAACAGCGATTTTCCGACGCCGTTATGGTTGCATGAAAATAACCTTGCTCATTCGAAGTTTAGAAGCAAGACAAACCCATGCGCGAGGCGGAAGCAATCCGTTTACGAGCGGCGGCACCTGGTGTGCCGCCGCTGAATGATTTATTCCACGGACTTTACGAGCTGACCGTAATACGGCGTGGTCCATGACCGGGTACCTTGGGCAAGCGGATGTTCAGTACACCCTTGTCATATCGGGCCTCCACTTTTGCCGCATCCACATAATCCGGTAATGGAACCGTGCGGTAAAAGCTTCCGGACATCCGTTCCTGGTAGCGGAAGGATCCGGTACTTTCTTTGCGCTGACTTTCGCGCGCTCCGCGAATGGTCAATAAATTGCCTGACAATTCAACGTCCAGATTCTTCGGATCCACACCCGGTGCATCGACTCTTATGGTCATTGAATGTTCATCTTCCTGCACATCCAGAGCGGGCCAGGTCATGGTGGGCTTCGACCACATAGCCTGCATATTCCGCCGCATGTGGTCAAATGCAATATCCATGTCATGGCGAAATTCCGGCAACACCTGTGAAAGACCAATACCCTTTGGCCATCGGTTCTTCAGTGTTATCGATCCGTTGTTGCCATGCGAGCGTTTTATCAAGCCTTTCATAAACAACACCTCCTTAAGGTACGTTTTGTTCAATTAGCCGGGCAGGCTGAAGTATGATTCGTGCAGCCTGCCCGGGCGTCCCCGCTTTAAAATCAGCCGCCGTGAACCATGATTTTTTTGGTCCTGGCGGCTTCCGCCTTGGGAATATGAATCGTCAATTCCCCATTTTTCAGGTCACCCTTGATGGCATCGGAATTAATGGGTGTCCGAATGGTAAACGACCTGCGGAAATGTCCGACATCATACTCGCGCACCAGATAATTTTTTCCCGGATCATCATTCACAGGCCGGCTGAGTCTGCCTTCCACGGTCAGCACGCCATCGTCAAATGTTATATCCGTGTCTTCAGGCTGCACACCCGGCATATCGAATACCATGGTAAACCCATCGTTATCTTCCAGAATATCCGCGCTGGGCGCATACCAGTTGTCGTTGTTAAGCCGTTCGGGCGTCTCATCAGACGCAGTCTGCTTTTCTAATGCTTTGGTAATCATAATGTATGGTCTCCTTTCACAGAGCATGTGAACGTCATTTCAGAAATCAGTTGGTTAACAATTTAATTTTCCGCGGTTTTGCGGATTCCGCTTTTGGCAAAGTCACGCTCAGCACGCCAAGCTTCAACTTCGCTTCCACCTTGTCGGCATCGAGTTCCCAAGGCAGTGTGAAGCTGCGCGTGAAATTCCCGCTGGGGCGCTCCTGCCGGTGCCAGGCCGCTTTGGTCTCCGCGGCATTGTTCCGCTGCACGGAGAGCCGCACCTGATTCCCGGCCACCAGAAGTTCCACATCCTCCATTTTCACACCGGGAAGTTCCGCTTCCAGATGGGCTGCATCGCCCTGCTCCCAGATATTTACCGCCGGGTAACGCCGGAATTCAGGGCTGGAAACCCAAGGCGACGGCTCGGTGAGAAAATCATCCAGCAGTCCGTTGATCTGATTTTGCAACGCACTGAAAGTGCTTGCGGGTGGATTTACTAAGTCTAACATGTTTCTTTCTCCTTTTTTTTTCGCGGCCCGTTGCCGCATTCAATCTCACATCCAACTTGACACGATGCTGAACCGGGAATTGGGGCAACCCGAGTGGCGCCACAGAAGGGGAACCGCAACTCCCGGCCCGGCAATCCAGTATTGCCAAGCACAAAGAGACGTAAAACAAAATCTATGCCAGAATGTGCGTGCTGTTAATGAATTGCGCGTAAGTAATTATTTTTAATAAACTTATGCAATTGTTGCCAAAATGGCGTTACGAAAATCTGCTTGCAAAGGGCTTCTGCCGGAAGTGTCAAAATGACAGGTTGTTATCAGCCTGGCTCGGCGGCGGTTTTGGATGCAGATTTACCGCCTTCCGGAAGGGGTAGTCCACATACCGCGAACGTAAAGAATGATGCTAAAAAGACTTATACATTTGTAGAAAAGCCGCGTTTGTGAAACAGTGTGTGATGAGCCTCTGCCGAGCGTGTCAAAATGACAGCAGGTTATCGGCCCGGCACCCCACCGTGCAATAGATCGGCCTGTTTCCGCGCAAGACGACTCTCCACCTTTCCATAAACGCGTCGCAATCCTGTGGCACCATGCACCGCATGATGTTTTGGACGCTGTGCAATCCAATAAAGACACGCATGTTTCAACAACACACGGCGTTACCCATTGGACTGCCGGGGAATGCCACCGCAATTACCGGATAATCCGCACCGTCATCGGATAACGGTACAGTTGTCCCTCGCAGGCCTTAACCGTCGCGATGATACTGGCAACAAACGCGAATATGGCCAGTGCAATCAGCAGAACAAAACCGATGAACACCAGACATAGAGCAAACGAAACAATCAAATAAATAATCAGGCTGATATGAAAGTTCAGCGCCTCACGCGCGTTGGCACGGACAAAATCATCCGAAGACGCAAATAGCAGAATCACGGGCAGAATAATAAGTCCCAACCCCAGAAGCACGCCGATATGCGGCAATGCCGCCAGTAGATTATTGTTGTTTGACTTCACCGGCGCGGAGGGCATGTGCCCTGGCGCATCGGCTCCGGTTGCCGAGCGTAAGCGGTTATAACACGGCCCGCATACCTCCCGGTCCTGCCAGAGGTATGTTGCCTCCATCGCACCGATCTTTTCTCCGCAATTGGAGCATTGCTTTTGATCAGCCATCTTCACTTCTCCTGCGCGTGGAAGAAATTCTAACCCATTGCCCACTGCGTGCCAATGATGTCCCCGATTATACCGCAGCATCGCAACTCTGGCGGCAAACAAAGGTGGATGAAAAAACTCGCAGCGAACGCACCCGAGCCTTTGGGTGATCCACAAATCTAACATTGCGGCCACAATGGACTTATAAATAGCCTCTGGATCGTTTGGTCTCCATTCTTAACGGCAGTTCAAGGGTAATTGGGACGCGGCAAAATTGGTTCACGGAGCATCCAATATTCCAACAGTAACAATTCCCATGGTAGAATGCGGGAGAAAGCGCGTTCCGTCGAATTGCTGCGCCCTGTGCATCCACGCCGATGGTTAAGCAGCCGGGAGATATTGAAAGGATAATTTAACTTGTATCAGGTTTTCACCATAGATCCCGGCACCGCAGAATCGGTAGAACAATTGGGGACGAAATACAAATACTGGTTCAAGGATCCGCAGGGTACGCATCAGTTATTCAAGGCTGATAGTCGGGGTACCGGCGAGGATTGGGCCGAAAAGATTGCCTGCGAATTGGCGGAACTTTTAGGTGTACCTCATGTTCATTATGAATTGGCGTTTGAGTTGAACAGCGAACGTCCGGGCGTTATCTGTGAATCCTGTGCAACCGGATACACGGGGTTGGCCCTCGGCAACCAGTTGCTTCTCTCGCGGGATCAGGCGTATCCGGCTGGCGAGTCTAACAAGTACTACCGCGTGCGACAGCACACGGTAGACGCCGTTGCACAAGTTCTGAACGCCATTGCACGGCCACCTGATAAGTGGACGCGAAATATGCCGTCCGGGTTGTCGTCAGCCCTGGACGTCTTTGCCGGCTATGTGTTGCTGGACGCATGGATTGCCAATCAGGACCGGCACCACGAGAACTGGGGGGCCTTGCGTATGGGGACCGCGTTATACCTCGCCCCATCATTTGATCACGGTGCCGCCCTGTGATCACGGTGCCGCCCTGGCCAGGAATTTGCTGGACGCACAGCGGCAGGACCGGTTACGGACACCTGACCGCACCCGGCAAATTCCGGCTTACGCTCGCCGCGCCACATCCGCCTTCTATCGTGACTTTTCTTCCCCCAAGCCGATGAATACAATTGAGGCTTGGCAGGCCTTTGCGCAGCGGACTTCCGCGGGAAGGCGATTTTGGCCGGAACGGCTGCGCGCCGTGACCCGCGATGTAATAAAAGAGGTTATAACCAAAGTGCCGGAAAATAGAATGACGGAGGTATGCCGGGATTTTACGCTGGAGCTGTTATTGGAAAATCAGCGTCGAATTCTTGCCGGAGATAGCCAATGAACCCTGTTCTTTATGTCGCTTGGCGTTCTGGTTCATCCGATCACGGGAAATGGGGGCCCGTCGGACGACTTGAGCACGGACCGCATGGGTACCGCTTCGCGTACACGCGCGGTGCCAGAACGCTCCCGGGGTTTCCGCCTTTCACCGGAATGCCGGATTTGGAAGAGGTCTACGAATCGGAGCAATTGTTCCCGTTATTCGCCAATCGGTTGTTGTCCCGTTCCCGGCCGGAATATGAAGCCTTTCTCCAATGGGGGGCTTTCGATCCGAATGATCCGCCTGATCCCCTGGCAATCCTTGCCGTGACCGAAGGACGGCGTGAAACCGATGCAATTGAAGTCTTCCCTTCACCGATTCGTGACGATCTGGGCCGCTACGCGGCCAAATTTTTTCTGCACGGCCTGCGCTGGATGACACCTGGAGCGATTGATCGCATCGGCACTTTATCCCCCGGTGAAACGCTTGCACTCCAATTGGAGAACGAAAACCCCTCCGATGAACATGCCGTTGCAGTGTATACGACCTCCGGCCCCGTTAAAATCGGATATATTCCGCGTTATCTTGCCCGTGACGTGCGGGAGTTGTGGGATAAATGCGGTGCCGAATCGATCCAGATCACGCTGCAGAAAGTAAACCCCGCGGCACCCATTCAACATCGTGTCTTATGCTGTTTGAATTCCTGCTGGCCGGAAGATTTTGACCCGTGTAATCGCGAAGAGTTTCAATTGATCCCAAGCGGTATGTTGGCATTGCCAGCCTGAGTCAATGTCATCTGCTGTGAAGGAGAGGCGTTTCCTGCGCGTGGAAGAAATTCTAACCCATTGCCCACTGCGTTCCAATCATGTCCCCGATTATCCCGCTATGCGTGTTTAACGTCCGTGCAGTACGAGCTTTACCAGCCGCTTCAACGCCCTTTACCCAGCGTGATATCGCGGATAATTCTGGCGGGAAATTTCAACCGGCGGTCAAACGTCAGCAGGCCGGCAATTTCCTGCTGCTGATCCATCATTTCCGTATACACAACCGCTGAGATGCCCTTTTCGCGGCGAAGTTTCCGCACTTCAGCCCAGAGTCGGCGATATCTGGCGATAGCCTTCGCCATGGGATCGGTGCGTTGGGGATTGCGCAGCCAGCAGTGACCGGCAACCGCATAAAAAATGCCGCCAAACTCGCCGCATACGGCCGCCTTTGTGGCCGTGGGCCAAAGCGCACGCGGCCCCGGATAATGATGTGTATCCAATATGTCGCCCGGAATGGCTGAAGGGCTGTTGAACGTGTGGTTCAAGTTCCAGCCGCTGTCGGCATCCACCAATCGGGTTGGATCCAGCCGGCGGATGTGCGCTGTAATCCGGCGCACATCGTGAATACCCCACCCTTCGTTGAATGCTGTCCAAACCACGATGCACGGATTATTCCGCAGGTGGCGAATCATCGATGTCAGCTCCGCCAAATATTCGGCCTTTGCCGCAGCCGGCAGCGGTCCAATGTTTCCCCACCAATGATGACCGGCAAGAATCACCCGATCAATCTGCCGTTGCGTCAAATGCCGATCAGGCGGTGGCCATGCCGTCGGCATGTCCTGCCATATCAGGTAGCCGAGACGATCCGCAAGATAATAAAACCGTCTCGGTTCAACAATCTCGTGAACGCGGAACATATTGAAGCCGAGGCGTTTGGCGGTAGAAATATCGTATGCCATCGCGCGATCACCGGGCGGTGTGTACAGGCCGCCCGGCCAATATCCCTGATACAGCAGGCCGCGCTCAAACAGCGGCTTACCGTTAAGAAGTATCTGGGTTTTGCCGCCAATGCCCGGCCCTACCGAGATGGTTCGGATGCCGACATAGCTTTTTATGCTGTCAATAATTTTACCGTTATATCGAATGCTGACTTTAAGCCCGTACAAAAAAGGATGTCTCGGTGACCATAACCTGGGGTGCCGCACCGGCAATTGCAGGAACACACCCGCGAGGCCCGCAGCCTTTGAAACTTCGGCGGTACCGTCAAAGAGCTTGGCCGATACCAGCAGATTACCGCCGGGATGGTTTGTTTCCGTGCGCACAAGCACACGGTTATGCTGCGGGTCCGGCCGGATGACAATATGTGTAATGTAATCCGATGGCACCGGTTCCAGCCACACTGTTCCCCAGATGCCACTGCTTTCCGAAAAATAATCGCGATGGGGCCTGGGCGTCTGCTTACCGCGGGGCTCAAACTGTTCCCCACCGGGATTCCACACCCGAATCAGCAATGTTTGTCGCCCGCGGGCGTGCAGGAATCGGGAAATGTCGCATGTAATGGGCGTATAACTGCCGCGGTGCACGCAAGCCAGGTGACCGTTGACGTACACGCTGGTTTTCCAGGTGGAGGCTTCAATATGCAAAAGTGTCCGCTGCGTGCCGGACCAGGCGAGGTGAACTGTGCGCCGGTACCAGATGCACTGATCGGGCAACAGTGGTTTCTCAACACCGGATAGTGCCGATTCAACGGGAAACGGCACCAGAATGCGGCCCGCAAAATGAATTGGATCGCTGCGTTGATTACGCGGCAATATGACATAATGCCAAAGCCCGTCAAGATTCTGCCAAACCGGTCGGCGCATCAACGGGCGCGGGTAATGAGTAAATAAATGCTCGGGCGAAATGCGCTTTTCCCATTGGGTCAGCAGCGGCACGCTTTGCACCTGCCACCCGTGGGCGTAGCTTGTCGCCGGCAACCATAACATCAGGATCGTGGCGCAAACGACCATTACCGCCGTCCGGGACGCCCGCAAAACCTTAAAGCCAATGATCCCGGAAAGTCCGCTTCGTAACATATATCCCATGTAATGGAACGCTATCGTCTAATGCGGGCATTGTCAATTTACTGCAACCCGGGATGTATGGAAAGGGCCTGTGACAGCTTCCGCAACATGGATGCGATTGCGTACGAACACAATGAGACGATGAGCAATCAGTAGTGAATAAAAGGGATTGGACCACGGATCCCACGAATGGCCCAGCGCGGCGAAGCCGCAACGCAACATCACATAGCCGCCGGCTTGCCGGCGGTAACCGTCCGCCAAAAGCGCGCTGTGCCGAGCCGGGAATTCCTCGCAGATCGCGAAGAATGTGACAGATTGTGGCACGGATACGGGAACGATTTGTGAAAGCGCATGCTTCGCCTGTTATCCGTTAAATCCATGAGATCAGTGGTGATGCCAGTTGGCCTCATGGCGGTGGAAATTACACTGCAAGAATTCAATTCTCGATCCGGTGCCCGAGCTTACCTGGAAGTCTTGTCGAATGCACCGCCCCGGCGCGCACGGGGTAAACTCTCTAAGCGGACTGCGCGGATACGCGTGAGGCTCGCCCTGATGTGCGAAAGCTCAATTCCGAGGGCAAAATACTAAATGCAAAACGCTAAACGCTAAATGCTAAATGCTGAATGCTGAATACTCAACGCCCTGCACCCGCATAATCTGCACACCGTTTCTCCTTCATTCCCGAGGTTTATCCCGAAAATATCGGGATGTCCTCGGGGACATCTGTGGCTGACTATTCCATCCCGGCGGGGCGGGGACGTGATGATGAAATGAACAACCAGTGGCGTGCAAAATGGGCTGGAGCATGGGGCCTGCTGTTGGCGCGGGTAACAGCAGAATTAGCAAGCCAGACGTCAGAGCCATAAGGACCTTGCTGAATCAGTCACAGGCCCGTATGGAACTCGCAGCCATGCCCCCATCAGTGGAAAACCGCGGCGCAAAACCAAGCCGCTGCCTTATTCCGCGGCAAGCTGAAACCGAATTATTCAACGCGCCACATCATACACGGCAAAGCGACGGATAAGCGCTGTTTTAACCGCGCTGAGGATCTGTAATCGCACCGCCTTGACTTTCACCGCCTTGAATCGTTCAAGCCGCTCGTGCCCAATGGAACTGCCCTGGCAAAGCACAACCCAATGCCCGGCTATGCGACCCTGAACCTGATATTGCCGTACACGCTGTCCCCGGCTGATTCGCTCCATGATCATCACATTATTAATGGTGGTAGCTTGAGGAAATGTGATCACGATCTGCCCGCCGCGCCCGGACGCTTCAGCAAGCGGATGGGCAAACCGGCGGCGAATTTCCCTGCCAAATGCCGCCAGACGCCGTTGCACCGTCTTGGCAATGCGTCCATATGGATTGATCGGCGCATTGATAATCAGATTGCAACCGCGACCAATGGAATGATAGTAAATATCCACAAGCTTGTGCAGCGTCAGCAGGGGGTTCGCCCGTCCCGGGTGCCAGAACCAGTGGTCATTTTTAAGTATGGAGATATCCACCTCCGCCGGTTCCCAAATCCGTCCATTCGGATCACCGGCTCCCGGCTGGTTATACCTGGCCACTGTTTCCCAGCATGGATAAGGTGCCTGCCCCGCTTCATTGCCGATCCATCTTGTCAACCCGCCCGGCACGCCCGGCGGCCCCTGAAAGCAGACCATATCCGGCTGAAATTTCTTTACCAGCGGTACAAGGTTCGGCCCGCCTTGCGCCACCGGCAGTGTGCCGCCGTCAAACCAGCAGTAAAATAGCGGGCCGTAGTGCGACCAGAGATCCGTTTCCATCCGCTGGCAAATCTGAGCATACGCAGTTTGCCCGGCAAGTGTGCCTCCCTTGCCGTTATGAATCAGGTTGTTGCGCACTGCCATATAATTGTTTGTTGCCAGCGAACAATACAAACCGGGCTGAATCCCGTATTTGTGGCACGAGTTCACAAACCGGCGCACCATATCCGCCTTGCCGCCGCCCCAAAGCGATTGCCGAAGGCCAAATGGATATGCACCGCTCTGGAAAAACATGTAGCCGGAATTATGCTTGCACACATACACGGCATAACGCGCTTGCATCGCTTTGGCCAGACGGAGCCATTGATTGGTATCGGGCACCGTTCGCGATAAAAATGGCGCATGATGCGATGCCCAGGAGGAAGTTGTCCGGTAATTCGGATACCCCACCTGCAGATCATAATGAAAAAAGATGCCCAATCCGGCATTTTCCCAGGCGAGTTGACCCGCGGTGGGGCGCGGTAAGGGCTGCTGCGGTTTTGCGGCTGCCCGGGCAACAAATAATCCCAGAATCAGCAATTGAAAAACAACGAGAAACTTCGCCGATCGTTCGCGGTTCATTTTCAGCCTCACACGAATTCCAAATTCATCAGCAGCATGATACGCACTAATTTCCGTTCGTCCATCACGACTTACGCTCCTGCCTGATCCCGAACGGAAACTTGGAACCCCAACCTCAGAACCTCACCACACCGGCCCGGGCGTGCTTCACCCGTCCCTTGTGTTCCTCTCCCACCTCCTTGTGAAAATCGTGGTGCCCTTAGGTTTGTGCCGCGCGTGGCTGTAGCCATGGTATTGGGGTAAACCGCGGATAGCGCGGATGACGCGGATACGGGAATGGTTTCTGAGGATAGTTCGGTGCACTCGTTATCCGTTGAATCCGCTGAATCAGTGGTCATGTGAGTTGAATTCGCCAGTAGTGGACATCCCATCGCAGGGATTCGATTCTCAAAGCGGTGCTCGAACTTACGGGGAAGTATTATTCAATGGACCACGGATCAAACCGATGGCACGGATACGGGGCGCACGGGCGCAAGACGTTGGTGCCGTGGTCGCGGACACCGCAATGGATGGCCGTTCGCCGGGTGAAACCACGACGTAAACAAAAACCGGGCGGGTCAGCGGTCACGGGCTTAAGCGCCGCCTCGTGGCCACTGACTCCACGATGTTCGAGTCACGCCATATCAGCCGCCATTTTGAAAAGCGCCGCCGGCAAACCAATCGTAAGATCCGGCGAAAATCGCTGCAGACTCAAGCCAACCGGCAACGTTCTGATGGGATCAAACGTCTTCGCAACCTGTCGCTGGCCGTGCAGGCCTTTTCCCTCCGC